>JAQTUC010000118.1 GCA_028710385.1 Candidatus Omnitrophota bacterium | reverse complement strand
AGCCTTTTTTGCTTGTTTTTGTCAAAAACCGCACCTGTATTTTTGAGTTGACATATTTTTTACCGAAGGTATAATTTTGTCCTCTCGGGTGGCTGGCATTTTTAACGTTCCGTGGCTAAGGTATGGAGGATAGTATGACGGAGAAGGTGTTTAAGATAGTCTGCAGCTCTGGCGAGCATCTTACCGCAGAGACAATTGCTATGGCGCTGCTCAGGCAGGTCAGTATGGGCACAAAAAAGACGAAAGTTTTCTTTGCAGTAAGAGAAGTGAAGAAAGACAATCAGAATAAAAAAGCTTCCAAGCAGGTTTGCTTCATAGAGTAACACACCGAGGCTACGATTCGTCTTCCGGAATTTAATATTTCTGTTGAAAAAAAACAAAAACATAGTATCATAAATTCAATGAAACGTAATTCATTGTTTTCATTGTTTTTTTTGTTTTTGTTTTGCATGCTGTTAAGCGGTTGTTCTTTGTTGGGTTTGCCTTTTGAATTGTTTGGCTCAGCTATCGGCCTTGCCGGGCAAGCTGTGAGCTTAGCGGGAAGTTTGCCGACGCCGCCGCCCTGGGTCTTTTTTTAATTGTTTTGCGTTTTAAAAGCTGATTAAATTTAAAAATATGCCGCAAATAAACAAAAGTATACTTGTAGTTGACGACGAAGAGCAAACGTTAGCTTATCTTTGCCGCATTCTTGAACGTGAAAACTACAAAGTTTTTTCAACTACCAAAGGCAAAGAAGTTGCGGAAATCGCTTTAAATAACAAACCGGATGCCATAATCCTGGATATAATTCTTCCCGACATAGACGGAGGAGAAGTTGCTTCTATACTTTCAAAAAACCCTGCTACAGCAAATATTCCTATCATATTTCTAACAGGTATCCTTAAAAAAGAGGAAGCCGGCAAAACAGGAAAACGTTTTGTATTGGCAAAACCTATCACAAAGGAAAATCTGCTGGAAATGCTTAAGAAGATCCTTTCCGAATAGTTTAAATGTTGTTAAAACTTTGTTCTTTTGAAGATTTTTTGAGTTTATTCTGCTAATTTGATTGTTTGTTGCAGATATTTTTTGCGCCCGTAGATCAATTGGATAGATCGTCTGGCTACGGACCAGAAGGTTGCAGGTTCAACTCCTGCCGGGCGCGTTCTTCTTCGCCCTTCGTTCGGATAGTAACAACTATGACGGGCTACGAAGAACAGTTCTGCGAAGCTCATCACGGTGGCTTATATTTCTAACCAAGAGCGAAGCAGAACCGGGCGCGTTCTTCTTTGCCCTTCGTTCGGATAGTAACAACTATGACGGGCTACGAAGAACAGTTCTGCGAAGCTCATCACGGTGGCTTATATTTCTAACCAAGAGCGAAGCAGAACCGAGTGCGTGTTTTGTGCTTGGTTTACATAAACCAGTTGAACTTTAGCACATGGTAGATTGGAATTGCGTAAATGCTGACAAATTTTAGCGAAGAAACTTTAGAATTATTTGTAAAGGCAGAGAAAGCTTCCATAGGCGTAATGACGCCGGTTATAAATGAGGAGCTTATTTTTCTGGCTCTTCTTCGCTCCGAAGACCCGCTCTGGGTAATCTTACGTTCTAAATTTAAATTAGAAACTGCCTTAACAGAAAATTCAATTACCGACTTTCTACTAAATAACCACACAGATTCTCCTGACAATCCCGATAACCTTAAAAAACAGAAAGAATATTTTGAATGCGCCAACAAGCTGGCGCGGAAAGCAGGTTTTAATTTAATTGAACCCTATCATCTTCTTAGGGCTATATTTGTTATTAAGGATAACGAAGTTGTGAGATTTTTGGAAAGTATTGGAGTAAGATCCGGCGATGTCATCAAGGAATTGGATAAGATTTCTTATTCAGATTTGATAGAAATTATACAAAAGAAACGCAGCCGCAAGCCGTCAGCGCCTTCAAAAGAAATTTTGCTTGCCACCGAACAATATTATACGGGGTTGCAGTCTGATACGCAGCTGTCTCAGTTCGGACGTAATCTTAACGCGTTGGCAAAGGAAGGGAAGATTGATCCTGTTTATTTCCGTGATGAAGAAATTGAAACAACAATAGAAATCTTATGCAGGAAACAACAGAATAATCCTCTTTTGGTCGGTGAAGCAGGCGTTGGCAAGACCGCCATAGCGGAAGGAATCGCTCAGCGTATTGCATCCGGTGATATCCCGGAAGTTTTAAAAGACAGTCAGATAATTGAGCTTAGCATGACATCCCTGGTTGCCGGAGCCACGCTTCGCGGGCAATTTGAGGAACGAATTCAAAAAGTGATAGAGGAGTGCTCAAAAAATCCGCGTATAATCTTATTTATTGACGAAATACACATGATAGTAGGCGCAGGCGGAGAAAAAGGTTTAAGTGACGCGGCAAATATTTTTAAGCCTGCACTTGCGCGCGGGCTCCTTCGTTGTATAGGCGCAACCACAGTAAAAGAAAACAATCAATTTATAAACAAAGATAAAGCTTTAAAACGCAGATTTGAAACAGTTTTTGTGAAGGAGCCTACCCCTGAACAGGCAAGCTTGATACTTGATAAATGTAAGGGCAGATTTGAAAAATTTCATGGAGTTAAAATAAGTGATGAAGCAATCAAGGCTACCATAAAATACGCAAGTCAGTATATAAAAGATAAACAATTTCCAGGCAAGGCAATTGATTTATTGGACCACGCCTGCGCCCGCGAAAAAATAGACCCTCATGGCGATAAAATTGTTACCGCAGAGGAGATAGCCGGCATTGTGGCAAAGGTCGCGCAAGTGCCCATAACCCAGGTTTTAGGCGGAAAAGCAGATGAGTTTTCTTTGCTTGAAGAAAGAATTAAAAACCGCGTAATCGGGCAGGATGATGCCGTAAAAGATCTTGTTGAGATGATACACCTGACAAAGATGGGGATGTTCATAGACAACAATAAGCCCGAGGGGGTGCTTCTTCTTGTAGGACCCGCCGGCGTTGGCAAGACTGAACTTGCAAAATCTTTGTGCAAAGCGTTATTGGGCGATGAAACGAGGATGATTAGTTTTGACATGACAGAGTTTAAGGATCCTACCAGTATAAATAAAATAACCGGCGCAGCTCCGGGATACGTGGGATATGAGCAGGAAAGCAGGCTGGTAAGTTGCATCCGGTCTAATCCTAATTCCATAATAGTTATGGATAATATAGAAAAGGCCCACCAGGATGTTCTTTCGCTTCTAAATCATATATTTGAAGAAGGGGTAATGACTACGCAAGATGGGGAAAATGTATTTTTCTCTTACGCAACATTCATATTAATTTCAAATGTGGGCAGCGAGGTGTTGCCTGAGGAAAAATTAAAAAATCTGGAATATGGAGAATTGTGCCAAAGCGTAAAATTTATACTTGAAAAAGAAATACATAGCAAACTAAGCGATAATTTTCTAAGCGCCGTAGATAAGATAATATATTTTCATCCTTTGAAATATGAGTGGTTAAAGAAGATAGCGAGAGACAAAATACAGATGGTTTTAAAAAGGCTTGAAGCAAAAGGCTTTAAGATTGAACTGGAAGGAGCGATAGAAGATTTCCTGGTTGAGCGCGGTTACAGCATTAAATTCGGAGCCAGGAATATGAATAGGACCATAGAAGAAGAATTGCTGAAACCTCTAAGCCAGTATATGCTCTCTTGCGATAAGAAAAATATAGTTGTTGTATTGTCTCCCGATAAAAACATATCTTTCAGGTGCGTTTAGTCCGCCTCCCCAGCCTGGCATTGGTTAAGCATAAAGGAAGTTGAGCCAGGAATGTTTACTCTCCGCGGCAAACAAATAACTGGATAAATGCTTTAATGAAGCTAAAATATATAATTGTCCTAAAGCAATATTTGGATTTGTTACTTTTTTAGTTTTAGCTTTTAATCCGGAGGTGTTGTTATGGCAAAGATAGTTATTATTTATCATACGCGCAGCGGAACCACAAAAGCGATGGCAGAAGTTATGCATAAAGAAATAAAAAACAACAACTTTGAAGCAGACATTTTTCCGGTAGAATCTGTTAAAGCAAAACAGCTTCTTGATTATGACGGCATAATCATAGGTTCGCCCACTTATTATGGAACTTTAGCTGCCCCCATAAAACAGCTTATTGATGACAGTGTTGCCTTCCACGGCAAGCTTGACGGCAAAATCGGCATGGCTTTTTCTTCTTCCGCTAATATTGCAGGCGGCAATGAAACCACCATTCTAACGATTATTCAGGCAATGCTTATCCACGGAATGATTATTCAGGGCGATTTTAAGGGCGACCATTACGGGCCGGTTGCCATAGGAAAAATTGATAAAAGATGCGAAGATAATTGCCGCAGAATGGCGCTAAGATTCATAGAGCTTATGCGCAAGTTGGCATAATTTTTTGAAAGGTTATATGGCTATAACTGTTTTGGTTACTATTCCGCAAAAAAACGCAGCCGTTCTTGCCGGGAAAATTTTAAA
>JAQTUC010000117.1 GCA_028710385.1 Candidatus Omnitrophota bacterium | reverse complement strand
AGTAATCGGGCTTGAAACAGAGCTTGCCTGCGCAATAACATATCTTTATGAAGAAAAAATACTGGACATGGTTGAGCTTGTTAAAAAACTGACAATAAACCCGGCAAAAATTTTAGGTATAAACAGGGGAACGCTGGCAACAGGTCGGCCTGCTGATGTAATCGCAGTTTCCAAAGACAAGGAATGGATTGTCAGGAAAAATACTTTCCACTCAAAATCAAAAAACAGCGCATTCCTGGGTAAGACCTTAAAAGGCGTTGTTGAGTGCACTATTTTGGGCGGGAAAATTGCTTACGTAAATACGAACAGCCACAAATAAATCTGTTGGTTTGCGCAAGCGAAACGCGAATATTTGCGCAATGAAATTTATAGTTACAAAGGAATTAGGCAAACTCGCAAGATGGCTGAGGCTTATAGGTTTTGATACGGTTTACTTTGAGAACGAAAGCAAAGGCAGCCTTATAATTGAGGCTCTGCGCGATGACAGAATAATTATAACGAGAACCAGAGAAAAAATAGACGATCTTCAAAAAAAGACAATAGTCGTAACGAAAGACGCTGTACAAGAGCAACTGAAAGAAGTTATACAAAAGTCCGGGCTTAAAGTAGAAGAAGAAAGAATGTTTACCCGCTGCACGCTGTGCAATGATTTACTGGTTGCGGCGCAAAAGGAAGAAGTAAAGCCGCTTGTCCCTGAACGCGTTTACAACCAGCAGGCAGTTTTTAAAAAGTGTTCTTCGTGCTCTAAGGTTTACTGGCAGGGAAGCCACTTTGAGAAAGTTAAAAAAGTAATGGCAGAAATTAGAACAAAAGTTTACAGTTAACAGTGTGCACTGCCGAATGAAGTGAGGCAAAATGGAATTTGTAGCAGATTTTCACATTCACTCAAAGTACTCAAGGGCGACATCAAGGGATATGGATATCCCTCACTTGGCAAAATGGGCGCGCCTTAAAGGTATCAGCCTTTTAGGCACCGGAGATTTTACGCACCATCTCTGGCTGCAGGAGCTTAAAAAATGTCTGGCGCCGCAAAAAGGCAAAGGCTTATATCTTCACGACGGCATTAATTTTATTCTCACAGCCGAAATATCAAGTATTTATTCGCAGAAAGGAAAAGTTTACCGCGTCCACAATGTTATTATGTCTCCTTCCTTTGAAATTGTAGCTGAAATAAATAAAGTTCTTTCTTCGCAGGGCAACCTAGCTTCAGACGGCAGGCCAATACTTGGCATAAGCTGCCTTAAGCTTGCCGAGGATCTTTCTAAAATTTCAAAAGACATAATGCTTGTTCCCGCGCACATCTGGACGCCGTGGTTTTCGGTGTTCGGGTCAAACTCAGGGTTTAATTCCCTTGAGGAAGCTTACGGAAAATATACAGCAAACATAACCGCGCTTGAAACAGGGCTTTCTTCTGACCCGGCCATGAACTGGCGCTTAAGCGCTCTTGATAAATTTTCCCTGATTTCAAATTCAGACAGCCACTCGCCACAGCGCATAGGAAGAGAGGCCAATGTTTTTAACTGCGAGATGGATTATTTTGAAATAAAAAAAGTCCTGGAAGAAAAAGACAAGAGCAAATTTCTTTATACAATAGAATTTTTCCCGGAAGAAGGCAAATATCATTTTGACGGGCACAGAAACTGCAATCTTCGGCTCTCGCCGGAAGAAACCAAAAAATATAAAGGGATATGCCCGAGATGCTCAAAGCCGGTAACACGCGGAGTTTTAAACAGAGTTGATGAGCTTGCCGACAGGCGCGAAGGCTTTAAGCCGGAAAACGCAATCGGCTATAAAAGCATGGTAAGCCTGGATGAAATAATTGCCGACACAAAAGGCGTGGATAAAAAAAGCAAAGCAGTAGGAAAAGAATATATTGAAATTTTGTCAAAATTCTCTTCGGAATTTGAAATTCTGATTAAAACTCCGGAAAAAGAGCTTTTTGAAAAGCTTCCAGAGAAGGTTGCCGAAGGCGTAAAGCGCGTAAGAGAAGGCCGGCTTAAAATTGACCCAGGCTATGACGGAGAGTACGGGAAGATTAAGATTTTCGGCAATGAGGAAGAAAAGAAAAGCGAACAAATGACATTATTCTAAATGAGAGTAGCAATAATATCTTACTCATTTTCCGGAAACACCAAAAGAGCGTGTTTGTTTTTGATGAAAACCATTAAAGACAAAAACATTGATGCGATGTCGTTTGATTTAAAGCCGGAGAATGAGGAAAAAGCGTTTTTAAAGCAATGCAAAAGCGCTTTTTACAGGCAAAGGGTAAACATACAAAAAACAGCGCCGGATATAGGTTCTTACGACTTTATTATTTTTGCTTCTCCTGTGTGGGCGTTTACGTTTGCGCCTGCTTTGCGCGTGTATTTGGAAAGCATAAAAGACTTAACCGATAAAAAGTGCGGCTGTTTTTTAACTTACGGAAGCGGCCTTGGCAAAAACAAAGCGCTTACTGAGCTTGAAGGCATCTTAAAGGCAAAAGGCGGCCGTATTTTGTTTTCAAAAAATATACCCGGCGCAAAAACCGGCGATAAAGAATATCTGGCAGAACAATTTAAATCGTTGATAGATATCATTGGGACATAGTCTTTATAATTCAAAAATCAAAATGCAAAAGTCAAAATTACATACCAAAATTCAAAATGTTTTATTAACGGTATAATTTTGAACTTTGATTTTTGATATTTGATTTTAAATTGTCCCTGTAGCCCAACGGATAGGGCGTTGGCCTCCGGAGCCAAAAATGGCAGTTCGATTCTGCCCAGGGACATGTTAATAATTATAAGTAACATGTAACAAGCCGCATGTATCACGTTTAAAGACGTGTTACCTGTTACGTGATACGTGAGACAACAAAATGAACATATCAGTAATCGGCGGGTCAAAGTGCTCAAAAAAAGATTATGAAATTGCAAAAGAGCTTGGAGGGCTTATTGCAAAAGAAGGCTGGACATTAATCTGCGGCGGAAGAACCGGTGTTATGGAAGCAGCCTGTTGCGGAGCAAAAGAAGAAGGCGGCACAACTGTCGCAATTTTGCCAAGCGCTGACGCAAAAGATGCAAACCCTTATGTTGATGTAAAAATTCCTACGGGATTAGGGTATGCGCGTAATATTCTTGTGGTAAGGGCATCGGAAATAATCGTCGCAATATCCGGTAAATACGGGACGCTTTCAGAGATTGCTTTTGCTTTTAATGAAGACAGGCACGTGATAGGAATAAATACCTGGAAAATAAAAGGGGTTGTTCCGGTAAAAACCCCCATGCAGGCAATCTCGCAAATTAAAAAAATTTTAAAGAAGCGTAAGTAGAGGCGCCAAAGTCTGCCGCCGAATGTTTATTCAAAAATGCAAGCCGCTTCATCGTAGAAGCGCAGCTAGCCGTTACCGAAAACTGTTTAAAGTAACTTGTATAATATATGAAAGCCATATTACTGCTTGAAGACGGGTTCCAGCTGGAAGGAAACTCTTTCGGCAGCACCGGAGAAACCACAGGCGAGGTTGTTTTTAATACCTCAATGACCGGCTATCAGGAAATTCTGACGGACCCTTCCTATAAGGGACAGATTGTCTGTATGACCTATCCTTTAATAGGCAATTACGGCGTGAATATTTCCGACGTAGAGTCAAAAAAGGTGCGCGCGGAAGGATTTATCATAAAAGAAAAAAGCAGCATTGTTTCAAACTGGCGCGCCAATAAATCGCTGGAAGATTATTTAAAAGAAAATAATATTGTCGGAATTGAGGGAGTTGACACAAGGGCTTTAACCAGGAGGTTAAGGGACAAAGGCTCAATGAAAGGCATAATTTCAACAAAGGAATCAGGCCTTAAAGCGTTAAAGCAAAAACTGGGGGAAACGCCTTCTATCGTCGGCGTTGACCTGGTTAAAGAAGTAACATGCGCGAAAACCTATGAATGGGATGAGGGCCTTGATATAAGAAGGATAAGCAGCGTTAAAAAACAAAAGCTTACCGTTGTTGCAATTGACTGCGGAATAAAATATTGCATTTTAAGAAATGTCAAAGAACTGGTTGATAAAGTCATTGTTGTTCCGGCGAAGACAGAACTTAGTGAAATTTTAAAATTAAAACCGGACGGAATTCTGTTTTCCAACGGGCCCGGTGACCCTGAAGCAGTTACCTATACAATTGACACCGCAAAAGAGCTGCTGGCCAGATTGCGCAGTAAAGAGTTAAAAACGGCGGTTATGGGCGTTTGTCTCGGGCATCAGATTTTAGGTATAGCTTTCGGCGGCAGGGCAAAAAAACTTAAATTCGGCCATCACGGAGGAAATCACCCGGTAAAGGATTTAGAAACCGGAAGGATTGATATAACTTCACAAAATCATAATTTTGTTATTCCGCCGGAAACAATACCGGATAAGGAGCTTATAGAAACGCATTTAAATTTATACGATAAGACGCCCGAGGGCTCAAGGCACAAAAAATTACCCGTAATGAGCGTGCAATTTCAT
>JAQTUC010000116.1 GCA_028710385.1 Candidatus Omnitrophota bacterium | reverse complement strand
GTTCGGTGCGTTCGCTGACCCAGCTGTTTGCCTATGAAGTCCCTTTATTTATCGGAATTCTTTCGGCGGCAATGCTTGCGGATACCTGGTCAATTTCCGAGCTTGTTGCTTTTTACACAAATCATCCGTTTTACTGGATTTTTAACCTGGTTGGTTTTGGAGTTTCGCTTATTGCGCTTTTGGCAAAACTTGAAAAAGGCCCGTTTGATATTCCTGAAGCAGAAACGGAAATTGTCGCAGGAAGCTTCACCGAATACAGCGGAAGGCATTTGGCGTTTCTGAAACTTACCTTAAACGTTGAAATGGTTGTGGGCAGTGCGCTTTTAGCTGCTGTATTTCTGCCGTTTGGCTATGAATTCGGGATAATTTTGAATTTTTTAATTTTCCTTTGCAAAATAGTATTCATAATTGCGCTTCTTTCCTTATGCAGGACAATTTTTGCAAGGCTGCGTATTGACCAGATGATAAATTTCTGCTGGAAATATCTGGTTCCATTCGCTTTTTTACAATTGTTATTTAACCTTATTTTAAAAGGAGTGTTGCTTAGATGAGGCCTGGAAAAATGATAATGCAGGTTTTAAAATCAATAATAAAAAAACCTGTAACCATAATGTATCCTTACGAGAAACTTGAAATGCCCGATAAATTCAGGGGTAAACTTAAGTATTATCCTGAGAAATGCATAGGCTGCAGGCTTTGCATAAAAGATTGCCCGACCGGCGCCATAGATATAAAAAAGACGGGGGATAAACAGTTTGAGGCTTATATTGATTTAGGCAGGTGCATTTACTGCGCCCAGTGCGTTGACAGCTGCCCGAAAAAAGCTCTTGAAGCAACCAAAGACGTTGAGCTTGCCCAATTGGACGATAATAAGTTAAAAATAACTTTTCATGCAGACCCTAAAAACCCAGCTGACAAATAAGCTTAAAGGCGCAAAGCGCGTTGTAGTTTTGGGCGTAGGCTCGGAACTTCGCAGCGACGACGCCGCAGGCATTCTCGCCGCAAAATTAATCGCAAAAAAAATAAAAAAAGACAAAAAGCCGCAGGTTGCAATTCTTATCGGAGAAACCGCTCCGGAGAATTTTACCGGAGAAATAAAGAAGCTTAAACCAACACATCTTATAATAATTGACGCTGCGGATATTTCCAAAAAAAGCGGGGAAATTCTGATGTTCGGCCCGGAAAATATAAAAGGCGTTTCTTTCTGCACTCATCAGCTTCCCATGGGTATTATGTTTGATTATCTTAAAAATTATATCAGCTGCGAAATCGCTGTTTTAGGTATACAGCCTAAAAGCCTTAAAGTGGGAAACATACTTTCCAAAGAAGTTAAAAACGCAATAAAGTGCGTATCCGGTATTGTCCTTGAGGCGCTGTATAAAGATGTTAAAAATACTGCGCATGCCGGATAAAGCATTGGCTGGTATCGTAAACCTTTAAATGCCTTTCTGTTACCCTTGTAAGACTTACATTCTTCCGTTCTTAATTGACCAAAGTTTACACTCCACTTGAATATATTTTTAAGCGCAGTAAAATGCAGTCTGTAAGGCGATAGCTATGAAATTAAAAAGATTATTAATTCTGGCGGCGGTATTTTTACTGGGATGTTCTTTTCTGGTTAATGCCAAGGAGGATGCGTCTATGAAGTTAACGAGCCCGGATTTTAAAAACAATGAATATGTACCCAAACGAATGAGCTGCGACGGCCCTGGCTTAAGCCCGGCGCTTTTAATAGAAGGCGTTCCGTCTGAGGCAAAAAGCCTTGCGTTAATAGTTGATGATCCTGATGCGCCGGCCGGTACATTTATTCATTGGGTGCTTTTTAATATTTCGGTTACCGGTAAAATAGAGGAAGGAACAATTCCCGGTAAGCAGGGAATTAACACTGCGGGAGAATTAAATTATGTAAGCCCGTGCCCGCCATCAGGAACACACCGTTATTTTTTCAAAATCTACGCGTTGGATGATACTCTTGATTTAAATGAAGGAATAACAAAGGCAGATCTTGAACTGGCAATGCAGGGCCATATCCTTGCCCAGGCGCAATTGATTGGTTTATGCAAACGAAAATAAAAAAGAGGAGCTAAAAAACTCCTCTTTTACGAGATAATCACGGGGAGGCGAATCCCACTGAATTCATTTTATACCCTTTTACATAATAATTGCAAGAAAAAAAATGAAAATTTTTGAAAACGTTTACGCCATTAACCCCATAAAAGCCTTCATGAAAAAGTGCGTGCTGTTATTTTTTGCTGTTATCTTTGGTTTTGCATTTGCGGTTTTTTCCGCTAATATGAAGTTTCCAAAAATACAATTGGACCCGAATGTTGAATTTAAGACTTATGAGGCAATAGCTCTTGATAACATTGACACAGAAGATATCAGAATTGATTTAGGGCCTTCTTCTGATGATGCTTTAAACAGCCAGGATGAAATACGAAACCGTATTGCCTCTGAGCTTCGTAGGCGTTTTAGAGAAATGTTAGGCCTTATGTTAAGAGTTGGCAATTCAAGAGATGAAGTTTCAGGAAGCAAAGCTTTGATGGTTAATGTTAAATTATCAGGTATAGTGGCCGGCCAAAGCGGGTTTAACCAGACAGAAAATTTTTCTTTTAAGACAGAAGCTTTTGACGCTGACAGCGGGGATAAAGCATTTGAGCTTTCCAATGATTATAGATTGGTTGTTGATGAAAAAAGCAGTCCCACTTCAAAGGGCCCTAACCTTGATGGCTGGTTCAGGGCAGCTGACCTTTGGGCAATAGATTTTTCCAACTACCTTAAGCATCAAATAAATATCGCCAATTAGTTACCAGATATAGCAGATACTTACTTGTATTAATGTAGCACGTTGTAAGTGTAAATTTTAAGGGCGTTCTTAAACGAACGCCCTTTTCTATTTTCTGACGCAGGCGTCTTAAATCCGCGGTGGATTAAGGCGCTTTTTTTGTTTGAGCAGACAACTTATGGAGTACAACGAACATAAGTTGTAGCCAGTAGTGCGTCTGCGAAAACAACCCAGCACTAATTTTTCATGGGTGTAAGTTCATGCGCAGAAAATTAGTGCTGGGTTAATTCGACTACATATTTTTTCAGGCTCCTTATCTGAAAAAATATAAGTCTCATTAATATGAAAAAAATTGAATGCATAATCAGGCCGGAAAAATTAAAACCTCTTACTGATGAATTGTTTTTGGCAGGCATAGGCGGGCTTACCGTAACCGAGGCCAAGGGGTTCGGAAGAGAGGCGGTAAGGCCGGAGAATTTTTTGTTTCTTCCAAAAACAAAAATAGAAATTTATGTAACTGACGAGCAGCTATCAGAAGTTATAGAAACTATTTCCGCCTGCTGCAGGGACGATAAGTTTGGGAGCGGGAAAATTGCAATTTTGCCGATTGATGATTGTATCCGGGTGCGCACCGGAGAAAAAGGCGACAGTGCAATACTATAAAAAAAGGGGGTGTGTATGGGAAGGAGAGTGTTTTTGCTTGGCTTAAGTTTTTTGATTATTTCTTTTAACGCATTTTGCGATGATGCTTCAAAAGATGAACTGATTAAAAAGCTTTCGGAAAAGGTTGAACAGCTGGAAAAGAAGGTTGATGATCTAAGCACGAAATTGGGTGTTTATGAAAAAAGCAACGGTGTTTCCGAGGAAGTAGTTGATAAAAAAGTTTCCGATGCTTTAGCAAAAAAGGAAAAAGAGGAGCCCGCGTTTCTTAAATCCCTGCAGGGAACTGCTTTAAGCGGCTATGTGGATACGTCTTACACCTACAACTTCAACTCTCCTAACTCAGGTGTTAATACTGCAAGGGTATTCGACAATAAAGATAACAGTTTTATGCTGCAGTCAGCAAAGATTGCTCTTGAGAAGCTGCCGAGTACAGAGGACAGAGTGGGTTTTAGGACCGATGTTATATTCGGGCACGATGCAAAAATTATCAAGCCTTACGGCTGGAATACTGACGATGTTAACTTGGAGCAGGCATACATTGACGCTTTGTTCCCACTTGGGAAAGGCCTGGATGTTAAAGCGGGAAAATTCGTCACCATGCATGGGGCAGAAGTCATTGAGTCAAAAGATAACTGGAACTTTTCAAGGTCTTTGCTTTTTGGCTACGCCATTCCTTTTACGCACACGGGTATCCGGGCGAGTTATCCGCTGCTTAATAATTTAAGCGGTTATTTTGGAGTGAACAACGGATGGGATGATATAGAAGACAACAATACGTCAAGATCCTTTGAAACCGGTTTAGCGTATGCGCCTTCGGATAAAACATCTTTGAATTTAAATTACATGTTCGGACCGGAATACGAAAACAATAATCACTCAAACCGCAATCTCATTGACTTTGTGGCAACCTATAAACCTTTTGAAAAACTGACGCTTAAAGTAAACACGGATTACGGATTTGAAGACAATCTTAACGGCGCTTACGGTATAGGCGGCGATAGCGGTTACTGGTCGGGCGTTGCCGG
>JAQTUC010000115.1 GCA_028710385.1 Candidatus Omnitrophota bacterium | reverse complement strand
GAGAAACCGCGGACACCCTGGCTGCGATAAGAGACATAAAAGGTAACGGCGTTAAAATTGTCGGCATCTGCAATGTTGAGGGCTCAACCCTGACAAAAGAAAGCCACGGCCTTATTTTTACCCACGCAGGCCCTGAAATAGGCGTTGCTTCAACAAAAGCTTATACGGCGCAGATTATGGTTCTTCTTCTGTTCGCTATTTATATCGGCAGAGCGCGAAAGACAATAAAAGAAGCGGACTTTAAAGCGATGCTTGCCGAACTTGCCATGATACCGGAATATCAGAAAGATATCCTTGCAAAAACAGGCGAGGTGAAAAAAATAGCCAAAGAGTTTTCAAAATTCGGCTGTTTCCTGTTTTTGGGAAGAGGCATAAATTATCCATCAGCTCTTGAGGGCGCGCTTAAGCTTAAAGAAATTTCTTATATTCCTGCTGAGGGCTACGCTGCCGGAGAGATGAAACACGGGCCCATTGCCCTGATTGATGAATACCGCGGCGTTGTCTGCATTGCGCCGAAAGATTTCCTTTATGAAAAAATGGTCTCCAACATGCAGGAAATAAAAGCGAGAAAGGGGAAGGTTTTAGCTATTGTAAATTATGGGGACAAGGAAGCAGTTCGTTTAAGCGACGCAACAATCCATTGCCCCCATCTTAAAAATATGGATTTTTCTCCCATGCTTGTCGCAGTCGGCTTACAGCTTTTTGCATATTATGTTGCAAGAAACCTGGGCTGCGAAATAGACCAGCCGAGAAATTTAGCTAAATCCGTTACTGTAGAATAGAAATAGTATCACGTCCCACGTATCAGGTAACACGTCTTTAAACGTGATACGTGTGGCGTGATGCGTGTTACAAATATGCTTTATATTGTCGCAACCCCCATAGGGAATCTTGAAGACATAACTTCCCGCGCCATCCGCACGCTTAAAGAAGCTGATTTTATTCTGGCTGAAGATACGCGTAAAACCGGATTTTTGCTTTCTCATCTCGGAATAAAAAAACCTCTTATCAGTTTCTTTGAACACAGCGAAATAAAAAAAATCCCCTGGGTTATTGAAGAGCTTAAGGCGGGCAAAAACATAGCTCTTGTTTCCGACGCCGGAACGCCGACAATATCAGACCCCGGATATAAGCTTGTGCGCGAGACAAGAAAAGAAAAACTGCCTGTTACGGTAATACCCGGAGCATCCAGTATCACTGCGGCCCTCTCCATTACCTCCATACCGCGCGATAAATTTATATTTTTGGGGTATCTGCCCAGAAAGCACAACGAGCGTGCCCGGTTGTTTGAAAAACTTAAAGGGCTTGAGGCCGCTATTGTTTTTTTTGAATCGCCGTTTCGGGTTGTAGCGTCTATGGAGGACATGAAATCAATCGTTGGAAACGTGAAAATAGCCCTGGCAAGAGAACTGACAAAAAAATTTGAGGAAGTTTTTGAGGGGAGCATAGAGGAGGCGGTGCTGCATTTTTCAAAGGCGCAGCCAAAAGGCGAATTTGTCGTTATTCTTGACGGCAAAGAGCTTAATGTAACTGCCTAGGTTTCCCTTGACATTTATTGCTGTGTAAGGTATATTTTATAAAACCTTTAAGCTGGTCCAGAGAGGCTGGCAAGGCGAAAAAATGAATAAAATACTACATAAAACAACAACCCCGTACCCAAAAAGTACGGGGTATTATTTTTTATGACACAGATGAGCGCAGATTGGAAAAGTATCAGGTATCACGTAACAGGTAACACGTTTCAAAAGACGTGTTACGTGATACCTGGAACGTGATACGTAATCTGCGTAACGGAGCGCAGCGACATGAGCCAGTTTAAAGAAAAAGCAAAAATATTAAACGCTGAAGAAATAAAACGCACCCTGCAGAGGCTTACTCATCAAATCCTTGAAAGCAACCCCGCGCTTATGGATATTGTGCTTATAGGCATAGAAACAAGGGGGGTCTATCTTGCGAAAAGAATTCAGGCAATTTTTAAGGAAACAGAAAATGTGGATATTCCGCTTGGAACCCTTGATATAACCTTATACCGCGACGATTTAACCACGGTTGGCGTTAAGCCCCAGGTTAAGGAAACAAAAATAAATTTTGATTTAACCGATAAAACCGTTGTGCTTGTAGATGATGTGCTTTTTACAGGCAGGACTATACGCGCGGCGCTTGATGAGCTTATGGATTTCGGAAGGCCCAAAGCAGTTACGCTTCTTGTCTTGGTTGACAGGGGCCACAGGGAGCTCCCGATAAGAGCGGATTTTGTGGGCAAAAATATTCCTACTTCCCAAAACGAAACCGTTGAGGTAAGGCTCTCAGAGCTTGACGGTATTGATGAGGTTGCGATAGGTGAGAAAGTCTAACAATATAAACTGGGCAAAGAAAGACCTTCTTGATTTAGAAAACTTAAGCAGGGAAGAGATAGAGTTAATACTCCAGACCGCCGCTTCTTTTAAAGAAGTTTCAACAAGAGAGGTTAAAAAAGTCCCCGCGCTCCGCGGTAAAACAGTAGTTAATCTTTTCTACGAACCCTCAACCCGCACGCGTATATCCTTTGAAGTGGCCGCGAAAAGGCTTTCCGCAGATGTAATAAACATTGCCACAGAAACCTCAAGCGTGCGCAAGGGCGAAACTCTGATAGATACCGGTAAAAATATAGAAGCGCTTAAGGTTGATATTATTGTAATGCGCCATAATTATTCAGGCGCTGCAGTTATGCTTGCAAGGCAGCTTAAGGCAAGCGTTGTAAATGCGGGGGATGGCTGGCACGAGCATCCGACGCAGGCGCTCTTGGACATGTTTACGCTTCGCGAAAAATTGGGCCGCATTGAAGGGCTGAATGTAAGTATAGTCGGAGATATAGCGCATTCCCGCGTTGCGCGTTCAAATATCTGGGGGCTTACGAAACTGGGCGCAAAAGTTACTGTGTGCGCGCCGAAAATTCTTATCCCGCCGGCAATTGAGCAGCTGGGAGTCCGCGTTACAAGCAATATAGAAGAAGCCCTTGCCGGGGCTGATGCGATAAATGTTTTGCGCATGCAGTTTGAAAGAGACAGCGGCAAAGCTTTTCCCAGCCAGCTTGAGTATTTTAAAACTTTCGGAATAACAAAAGAAAGGCTTAAAAGCGCAAAAAAAGACATTATAGTAATGCATCCCGGGCCGATTAACCGCGGCATTGAGATGTCATCGGATGTTGCTGACGGAGAAAACTCTGTCATTCTTGAACAGGTTACAAACGGAATAGCCGTGCGCATGGCAGTGCTGTTTTTGGTTGCGCAGGCAAACGACTATATAAAAATAAAAAAATAAAATGAAGCTGGTTATTAAAAACGGCCACGTGATTTCTCCGGCGGATAACTTAAATGATATCTGCGATGTTGTTATCCAGGACAACAAAATATTAAAAATAGGTAAAAACCTTAAGGAAATCGCGGATAACACAATTGACGCCAAAGATAAAATTGTAATGCCGGGAATAGTTGATATGCACGTTCATTTAAGAGAGCCGGGCAGAGAGGACAAAGAAACAGTTTCTTCAGGAACCCTTGCCGCAATCGCAGGCGGCGTAACCAGCGTTGTAAGCATGCCTAACACCCTTACGCCGATTGACTCAATTGAAAACGTAAAACTTCTTAAAGGTATTATAGAGAAAAAAGCCCAGGCAAATGTTTTTATCTGCGCCGCAATTACCAAAGACAGGGCCGGCAAAGAATTAACGAACATGGCGAAATTTAAAAAAGAAGGAGTTGTTGCGGTGTCCGACGACGGAGCGTCCGTTGATGACCCGGATGTCATGCTTAAAGCGCTTAAGAACGCAAAAGCTGCCAAGCTTGCCGTAATCTGCCACTCGGAAGACAGAAGCCTTTCAGCGGGAGGCGTGGTTAACCTGGGGTTTACTTCAACCAAAATGGGGCTTCGCGGTATTTCCAGGGAGTCCGAATATAAGCGCGTAAAACGCGATATAGATTTGGCGGAAAAAATAAATGCCCCGGTTCACATAACGCACGTAAGCTGCCTTGAGTCAATTGATATAATTGCTAAAGCAAAAAAGAAAGGGGCCGCAGTTACCGCTGACACTACTCCGCATTATTTTTCCTTAAGCGAAGAAGCTGTCTGGGGGTATGACCCGAATTTAAAAATGAACCCGCCGCTAAGGACAAAAGACGATGTCGCCGCCATAAAAGAGGCGCTTAAAAACGGCACAATAGATGCAATAGCTTCTGACCACGCTCCGCACACGGAAAACGAAAAAGAGATAGAGTTTGAGCGCGCGGAATTCGGAGTAATCGGGCTTGAAACAGAGCTTGCCTGCGCAATAACATATCTTTATGAAGAAAAAATACTGGACATGGTTGAGCTTGTTAAAAAACTGACAATAAACCCGGCAAAAATTTTAGGTATAAACAGAGGAACATTGGCAACAGGCCGGCCTGCGGATGTAATCGTAGTTTCCAAAGACAAGGAATGGCTCGTCAGGAAAAATACTTTCCA
>JAQTUC010000010.1 GCA_028710385.1 Candidatus Omnitrophota bacterium | reverse complement strand
AGATGCCGATAAGAGAGCCGACTGGGTTACTACCGGCAACGATATGACTACTTTTGTTACCGAACACCAGGGGTCTTTAACCGGTGCGGATATCACTAAGCTTATTGAGCGCGGTTTGGGTATGAACAATACCGGCACGCATGATGTGGTAATAGAATACGGAATATCTCCCGACGCTGACGGTAAGTACGGTAACAATTTGTTACGGCCCACACGCAATCCCGACATAGAAACGTATTCGCATACTGCCAGCGAATATGGCACTAATGCTTCTTTCTCCTCAAAACCAGCTGCGATGACTGATGCTGCCTGGGAAAGCTATGTAGGCGACGGCACCTCAGCAAAAATCGGTTATTACGCAACCTGGTTTAAAGACGCTATTACCAATAACACTTTCCCGTGGACGCAAACAGGTTATACATTTTTTTGGGGCAATGGCAGCAGTGATTATACAAAAATAAAAGGAATGAGCGAGTTTATTGTTTTAGGCGGGACAAATGTTACTATTGAGGGTATTTATCCGACCCAGTCCTACATTTTTACCAGAAATGACGGCACAAACCTTAGCACTGCCGCTGGTTCTGAGTATGGAAACGGTTTTGCCAGCTTTGATGTTGATGGTCCCTGCGATAGCATATGGGCAGGGCATCGTTTCCAAAGTAAAGTAAAAACAGACACAGACCCAACCAAGAATAACGACATCATTATTGACAGTACCGGAAAAATTTCCGGCGGACAGGGAATTTTGGTCTGGTCGTTAAACTATGACTTAACCAATAGCGGAGAAATTAGCGGTTCAACTATTGATAAGTGGGGTCTGACTAATACTTCAAACATTGCAATTCTTTTTAAAGGCAATACTGACGCAGAAACCGGCAGCAGCGTTCCGGTCCCATTAACCGGCAATAACACGGTTGCTAATTCCGGAACTATTTCAAGTCCAGGCGTAGCCATTGAAGCCGAGAAAGGAGATACTAAAATTACCAATGATGTCGGAGGGTTAATATCAGGAGACAACTATGCTATTTTAACTTCAACATTAGCTTCAAGCGATGACACTGTTACTTTAAAAGGCGGCAGTGTAACCGGAAGCATAGATTTGGGAGACGGCACAGATTTATTAAACTTAACCGGAGCAAACGGAGGAGTTACGCTTAATTTCTATCTTGACAGAACTACGTCAACTTCTGCCCAGGTGTATAACATTGAAACGGTGACAATTGCCGATGATAAAGCTACTTTGGGGGTCACGCTTTTGCCGGGAGCTCAGAATATCCGCGACAATGAAAGTTTTCTTATCGTGAACGCAACAACGCTTAACGCTGACGCTTCAAAAATAGCCGTGCAGGAAAATACGCCGCTTCCAATGGTTAGCTTCGCGCCTCAAAAAACAGGGAACAATCTTTATCTTGTTTCTTCGCGCAACAATTCTTACTACGCCCAAAACAGCGGCAATTCTTCCTTAGGCGTTACTCTTGATGGCCTCGCAAATACAGCAAGCGCAGATATGGCAACAATAATAGGCGCGCTTGATACATCAGGCAGCGCATCCGACGCTACGCAGTTAGAGCCAGGCGTAAATAATGCGATAAATGAGGCGGGCTATGCCACGCAGGGCCAATTTATAAATACAATTATAAACAGAATCGGTAATTTTTTAACCGGACTTTCAGGCGCAGGCTCAACCGGAGTTTCTACTGGTGATGAGCCAAAACAGCCTCAAGGCGTGTGGGCACAGGCATTTGACACTTATCTGCATCAGGGGCCCCGCGGCACAAGCAATGGCTATAATGCAAATGTCTGGGGAACTTCGCTTGGCTACGACAGGGCAGTGCTTGATAATTTTATTATCGGATTAAATACCGGCTATGCGCAGGATAGAATAAGAAGCAAGGATAATTCTACACGCACTGACGTAGACAGCTACCAGGTTGGTATGTACGGGAATTACGCCAAAGGCCCTTTTTACCTGGATGGAATTTTTTCTTTCGCCTATAACCAGTACGATTCAACACGGCGCATAATGTTTAACTCAATTGACCGCACGCCTAAAAGCGATTACGGCGGGCAGCAGTATTCAACGTATTTAGAGGGAGGATATACCTTTAAGAAGAACGGTTTTGAAATTACGCCGCTTACTTCACTTCAATATATGCACCTGCGCGTTAACAGCTATACGGAAAAAGATGCCGGAGATGCAAACCTTGATGTGGATGCCCAGGATTACAATTTGCTGCAGTCAGGGCTTGGCGCAAAAATATCTTACCCTTTTACGATAAACGAATATGCTTTTATCCCGGAATTCCACGCCAAATGGCTTTATGAATTTTTAGGCGAAGCACAGCAGGCAACTTCTACTTTTACCGGCGGAGGGGCGTCTTTTGCCACGTCCGGATTTAGCCCTGCCCAAAGCAGTTATAACCTCGGCTTAAAACTTACTTTGCTTTCCAAGCAGAACGTAAGCCTTTCGTTTGGCTATGATTTTGAAGGAAAATCAGATTTCTACAGCCATTCAGGAATCGTAAACTTAAGATATGATTTCTAGCGGCAATAAACCCTCATTTATACATAGCGCGATATAATATGCATATTAAACAAAAAATTTATATTTTAATTTTACTGCTCCTTCCGCTATTGTGCTCATGCATCGGCGTAGCGACATTGGTTGACCGCGATTTAAGTTTCCATAAAATCGCCAAAACAGCTAAATTCAAAAAAACATACCTTAAGACAAAATATTTTACGCTCGCAGCCTGTTATCGTTTTGATAAACCGGGAGAGCCGGTAAATATTTATATTGAGGGCGATGGGAATGCTTGGGTTTCGCGCGCGCGCCTTTCAAATAATCCAACGCCGAGGGTGCCTTTAGTGCTAAAGCTTGCCGGCATAGACACAAACGCAAATGTCGCATATCTAGCGCGCCCCGGGCAGTATCTTGAGCAGAAAAAAATAAATGTTGATTCATGCTATTGGTCGGATAAACGGTTTTCCGAAGAGGTAATAGCGTCTATGGATGAGGCAGTAGGCGAACTCGCAAAACTGGCAAAGACAGATAAAATCAATTTAATCGGCTATTCCGGGGGAGGTGCTGTTGCGGTTTTAATTGCTGCGCGGAGAGAAGATATTATTTCTTTACGCACTATAGCGGGCAATCTTGATATTGAAGCAGTAACTAAATATCATAACGTAAGCGCGCTTGCCGGCTCGCTTAATCCTATTGATTTTGCTCAAAAAATAAAGGACTTGCCTCAACGCCACTTTATAGGTTCAAAAGATACGATTGTGCCTGCTTTTGTTGCCGAGTCTTTTGTGAAGCGTATGGGCGATAAAAATTATTACCGTCTCACAATAGTTGAAGGCGCGACTCATTCAAGCGGCTGGACAGCGCGCTGGAAAGAGCTTTTGGATTATCCTCTGGGCAATTTGCAGATGCCATCCGGAAACTGAAGCTCAACCGTCTTGCAAATCTTAAATACAGCGATAAAATAAACGATGATTGTTTGTTCAGGAATAGCCGCCAATATCATGGCGCAAAAGCCCTGATTATTACGAGAGGAGGAGAATGGATAAAAAAGATAAAATAACTGGTTTTAAAAAAGCCTGGTTTGGGGCAATCACCACAAAAGATGAGGCAATAAGAGCCATTAAGGAAGCAACCAGCGGATTTTATGCCGTTGCCGTCATTGATATTTTAATAGGGATTTTTTTATGGAAATTTTATGTGGTTGAGGGAATTATCTATCTTGTTATAGCGACGATTTTACGCCTTTTAAAAAGCAGAGGAGCGGCAATAATATTATTTTTAATTTCAATAGCAGCGATAATTTCAACCGCAGGTAATTTTGTAAGCAAAACTCCTTCCGGCGGCCGCAATATTTTTCTGGCGCTGATTATTTTAGGGGCAAGTATTCGGGCAATTCAGGCAACCTATAAATTCCATAAATTTCCCGAATGCGCTGCTGATTGTAAAAGGCTTGGCAAATTTATGCTTATATGGGGAGCAATTCTTATTCCGGTAAGCATATTCAGTTTTTTGTTCGTGTCAATTTTCCCTTATTTAACGCTTAAGGATGAAGCTTCTATCAACAACTTTTTTAAAAACGCATTAGTAAATTCAATTTTTGGTTTATTTGTAATATTATGCATAACAGCTTTTGCGATAACAATTGAGGGCATAATAATTAAACTGCGAAAGCCTAAGAGTAACCAGCCTAAAGACGCTTGAGGCGGAGCTTATCCTCATATTGCCTATGAGCCATAGTATTTTGTTTTTGATTTTTTTAGCTGTAGTATTTTTCGCTGCAGCCATCCTGATAATCAAATTCTGGATTATACCTGCAAGAGGATTTGTACAGCTTGCTGTTTTTACTTTAAGCGAAATAGGTTTTATCTGCAATAGCGGAATTCCTTGCTCAAATTGCCTGCTTTCTTTTGGGGTGTGTCCGATAGGCGCCCTGCAGCGCATTGCCTTTATTCCAGGCTCAACCTACATTGTTTTAATTTCTTTAGCCGTTATAGGGGTGATTTTTGGCGCTCTAACCTGCGGATGGTTGTGTCCTGTGGGATTCATTCAGGACATATTGCATTCCCTGCGGATAAAAAAAATAAAAATTACCAATAAACTTAAAATAATAAGAAATTTTATTCTATTTATAGCGGTAATACTTATTTTTCTTGAGCTGCGATTTAACTTGCTGAGTAAAAACAGAATAGGCATATTTGAAGAAACAACTATTTTTCTAGGATTTGCATTGCTTCTTTTCGCTGTTTTTATCAAAAGGCCTCTTTGCCGTATAATTTGCCCCATAGGGCTGATTTATGGTAAACTTAACTCAATAAGCCCGATAAAAGTTAATCTTGATGTAAACAGGTGTTCAGGCTGCAGCAATTGCGCTAAAGTATGTATCTGCGATATAGAGCCAAGATCCCAGGTGAATAACGATAGTTGTGCGAAATGTTTTAATTGCGTTAAGGCGTGTAATTTAAGGTAAACAATTGTTCCGTCCGGCGGCGGGTGGCGCATCAGCTTATAATTTAATAAACAATGATAAGCGTTCTGGTTGCTTTAGTAATAATTATTTTCTTTATAGCGTATATTCTTTACGGAAAATTTCTGGCAAGGCATATCGGCCTTAACGATAATTCGCCAACTCCTGCCTGTAAAATTAATGACGGCATAGACTATGTTCCTGCGCGCCACACTTTGCTTTTGGGCCAGCATTTTTCAGCAATTGCCGCAGCAGGCCCGATAGTCGGCCCGGTTTTAGCCTGCCTTTGGTTCGGCTGGCTTCCCGCATTCCTTTGGATAGTGCTTGGCGCTATCTTTATCGGCGGAGCGCACGACTTCTTCGCCCTTATCGCTTCAGTCAGGCATAACGGCTCTTCTATAGGCGAAGTTGTTAAAAAATATATGCCTGGCAAGTCCTATAAATTTTTTCTTATTTTTGTCTGGCTCGCTCTTGTTTACGTAATTATTGCTTTCACCGATATCACAGCGCATACTTTTAAAACTACAATTGAAGGTGCTAATTTCGGCCCTGCGGTTGCGCTTTCTTCCGTTCTGTATTTGTTCCTTGCTATGCTAATGGGGGTTTTGCTCTATAAATTCAAAATGAAGCTTGCGCATGCAACTTTAATATTCCTGCCTTTGCTGCTTTTTATAATCTGGGCAGGGCCGCACCTTCCTCAGGCAGTGCTTAACACTTTCAGCGTTTTTTCAGTTAAACAGTGGGACATAATAATTCTATTGTATTGTTTCGCAGCATCGCTTATTCCGGTATGGCTCTTGCTTCAGCCGCGCGGCTATATGGGCGGATGGTTTTTGTACCTGGTTATCGTAATAGGCCTTATCGGAGCTTTGTTCGGAGGGTTTAAAATACAATTTCCCGCGTTAAATACAAACGGCTTTTTAAGCGCAGTAAACGGAAAAAATATTTTCCCGCTCTTATTTATTACTGTTGCCTGCGGAGCCTGCTCTGGCTTTCACGGCATTGTAAGCTCCGGTACAACCTCAAAGCAGCTCAAACGTGAAAGCGACAGTGTTCCTATCGCTTATGGGGCAATGCTTTTGGAAGGGCTGGTTGCGGTGCTTGCCATAGCAACAGTTATGATGCTTCCTAAGGCAGACGCTATTTTAAAGTCAGACCCGAATTTAGTTTATGCCCACGGTATTGCAAAGTATTTAGGGCTTATCAAGGTTCCTTACGAGGCGGCATTCGCTTTTGCCTTACTCGCATTTTCCACCTTTGTTTATGATACTTTGGATGTATGCACAAGGCTTGCGCGCTACTGCCTGCAGGAGCTTATGGGCTGGACTTCAAGAAAGAGCATGTACCTTGCAGGAGCGATAAGTGTGCTGGTTCCGTTTTTATTCCTTATGATGACAAAAGAAAAGGGTTATCTTGTTGCCTGGCCGATTTTTGGAACAAGCAACCAGCTGCTGGCAAGTTTTATATTGCTTGCGGCATCATCCTGGCTTTTGTATATGGGTAAAAAAATAAAGGTTGTGGTCCTTCCTATGGCGTTTATGTTTATTGTTACTCTGTGTTCGCTCATCCAGCTGATTGTTCCTTTCGCGCAATCTTTGTTTATTGGCAGGGGAAAATTCCCTTCAGGCGATGTAACTATTTCGGGAGTGTGCGGGATTCTGCTTTTAATCTTAAGTATTATGCTTATATTTGAGGCAAGGCAGGTTTTTGTTCCAAGAAAAGTTTCTCAGTAATTTTTAGCTAAAATTCATCTTTCTTACCGTAAGATAAGTGATAATAAAAATTCCTGCTTCAAGCACAATTGTGGCGGCTGCCGCTCCTTTGTAAGAAAAAGAATATACCAGAAGAAATATAAATGGGAGCCCCAGCATTGCCATAATCACGTGTATCCTTGAGTAAATATAAGTTTTTCCGCAAACAACCAGAAACTGCACGCGAAAGGCGTTGATTGCGACAAAAAATACGGAAATCAGCAAAAGCCTTAAAACAAGCACCGACTCTTTGGCAGCACAGCCGCAGGCAATTTTGATGATGAAATCGGCAAAGATAAAGACAATCGGAAGGCAGATCGCGGAAAGAATTGTTGTTATGCGCTGTATGTGCAGCATAATTTCAAATGCTTTTGCTTTATTCTTCTGAAATATTTTATTAAGGCGCGGGAATATTGCCTGAGAGAAAGAGTCCAGCGGAAATGTCTGGCAGGCGCCGGCTATTTTTTCTGCTATTGAATAAAGGCCGGTTATGTTGTTATTTGTAAGAAGGCCCAGTATAAAAACGCGCGTATTTGTGTAAGCATTTATTGCCGCGATTGAAATAAATATATCCCAGCCCGCCTTAAGCTGTTGGCCCACACTTTTGTATCCTTCAAATCTGTATGCTATGCGGAACCTTTTAAAAACTATGTACTGGCCTATTAAGCCTGTTGTAAGGCCTACCGCGGAATTTATAAACGCAACCTTAAGATAATCTCCCGGCGCTTTTATGAATACAAAAATCATAATAGCCAGCACAAATCCGCCGGCGATGTTTAAGGCGGTAATATATTTCATTTTCTCTGTGCCCTGGAAAAACCAGACAGGAAAAATAGTACTTCCAACTACGGTGCCGAAGCTTAATAGATAAACCAGCCAGTCTGCCCTGAATTTAGGAATGAAATACACAATGCCGCAGAGCATAAAAAAACTTAAAGCCGCAAGCGCAATTTTTACCGTCATAACCGAGGAAAAAGCTTTGCATACTTTTGCGTGTTCGTGCTGGCAAAGGGAAATTTCTTTTGTGGCGGTAATGCTAAAGCCATAATCGGTAAGTATCATGAAATATTGCGTCAGCGCCTGCGCAAAGGCAATCAAACCGAATTTTTCAGCGCCCAGGACCCTGAAAAGATAGGGTATTACAATAACCGGAAGGACATAGGTTATTATCTGAAGCGCTGAGAGCGAAGCGGCGTTGCTCAAAACTATTTTTCGCTCTTCCGGGTGCGCCATCTGATAGGTTTTTTTAATCAGGTTTATTAATCTACGCATACTTTTAATTTTAATGAGGCAGCAATCTTTTCAAACGACCGAAGGAAACGCCAGATGAGTTGCATAGCCGAATTAACCCCGCACCGAACTTGTTCCGAGGCGGGGGTTATGTCAAATCCACCGGCTTGGCGGTAGCAATTCACTTTATATTGGTTTATTGCGCAAGTCAAGCCTTGTGAAGTGAAGTTTGTTCTTTGCCTGATATAATGTTATAATTTTAGCATGAGAAAGTTTCCAAAAAATTTTTTATGGGGCGCGGCAACTTCTTCTTATCAGGTTGAAGGCTCAAACCGCAATTGCGACTGGTGGCAGTGGGAGAAGCGCGTTGGTAAACCTCAGTCAGGCAATGCCTGCCGGCATTACCAGCTTTACGAGCATGATTTTGATATAGTCAAAAGCCTGAATCACAACGCGCACCGTTTTTCAATAGAATGGAGCCGTATTGAGCCCGCTGAGGGTAAATTTTCCAAAAAAGAATTACAGCATTATCTTAATGTCATTCTTGCTTTAAAGAAACGTAACATTGAGCCTTTAGTTACCCTGCATCATTTTACAAATCCCATATGGTTCGCGAAAGACGGCGGCTGGATAAACCAGAAGTCAGTTGAAAGGTATTTACGCTACTGCGATTTTGTTGTCCGTAATCTGGCAAAGCATGTGCGTTACTGGATTACGATAAATGAGCCGACAATTTTTATATCGCACGCTTATCTTTTCGGAGCATGGCCTCCGCAGGAAAAATCGCTGCTTAAGGCAACATATGTTGAGGAGCATCTGGCTTTTGCCCACATTAAAGCTTATGGCCTTATACATAAAATTTACAAAGAGCTTAATTTAAGCAGCCCCCAGGTAAGTATCGCCCAGAACGTAATGTCTTTTACGCCTTGCCGCAACAGTTTAAAAAACCGCCTGGCAGCTTATTTGCGCGCTAAAGTATACAACATGGGTTTTCTTGAAAGAATATCAATGGGTAATATCTTAAAGCGCATGCCGCTTGATTTTATCGGCATTAACTATTATTCGCGGCAGGTGGTTGCGCTTAAAAAACTTGGCCCCGGCAATCTGGCAATGGATGTTTGTGAGAAAAAGCATCATCGTATTGCAAAAAATTCCCTTGGCTGGGATATATATCCCAAAGGTTTGTATGACGTGC
Organism: Candidatus Omnitrophota bacterium; assembly: GCA_028710385.1. GTDB lineage: Bacteria > Omnitrophota > Gorgyraeia > Duberdicusellales > 4484-171 > JAJYOP01. Next base: position 9,966 of record JAQTUC010000010.1, on the reverse strand, counting down.
TTTTGTCGCTTAAAAAATATAATCTGCCAATAATGATAACAGAAAACGGCATCTGCACGGATAAGGACAGCCAGCGCTGGGAATACATACACGACCATTTAAGATACATATGCCTTGCGATGAAGAAAGGGGTGAAAATCACAGGCTATCTGTATTGGTCGCTTATGGATAATTTCGAATGGGACAAAGGTTTTAAGCCCAGGTTCGGCATAGTTGATATTAATTATAAAACTTACAAGCGAACGATAAGAAAAAGCGCTAAAAAATTTGCTGAAGTTTGCAGAACCGGCGTTCTAAGATAAAGAAATCTTTATCCGCCTTCGTCTTTTGTTCGGTAAATAATAACCGTGACGGGCTTCGGCGGGCGTCACTAATAAAAATATTAAGGTGTTTCGTGGATAAAAAGAAATTGGCAATCATACATATCGTTAAAACTGCATTACGCATTCCAGAAGAAGAATACAGGAAAATTTTGCAGGAAGTTTGCGGCGTTACTACCGCTAAAGACCTTGATGCGACGGGTTTTAGAAGGCTGATGAATTATTTTGTCCGTAGCAAATATTACAGGCTAAACCCTTACGGCCTTACCATAAAACAGAAGTTATATATAAAATACCTGGCTGCCGAACTTGGCTGGGACTTAATACATCTTAACAATTTCCTGCACAAATATTATCACAAAAGCGCAATTGATGAGCTGACCAAACAGGAAGCCATAAAAGCGATAGAATCTTTAAAAGCGATAAAACAGCATCAAAAATCATCAGGCAGCGTTTGATTTTTCTGCCCCGCCCCCGCCGGCAGTTAAATTATGGATTTAGCAAAAATCATAAATTTAAATAGTCTTGCCGTTTTTTATATCTAATATATAATTATTTTTAAATAGCGGTAGCCGGAGGCGGATATGAATAAAACCAAAATACTGATAGTTGATGACGAAGAGGATATATTAAAGCTTCTTTCAATGTATTTGACCAGAAAGAATTACTATTGTTTAACCGCCAAAAATCAGGCAGAAGCTATGGAGTTAATCGAAAAAGAACATCCGGAAATTGTTCTTTTGGATATTTTTTTAGGCAATGAATCAGGCATTGATATTCTGTGTAAAATAAAAAAGATGCACAGCGATATAAAAGTTATTATGCTTACCGTAATGCAGGACGAGACCAATATTATAAAAGCAAAATCCTGCGGCGCAGATGATTATGTGCTTAAATTTTCTGAAGGAAGCTTCATGAGCGAAGAAGTGTTAAGAAGGATATCCCATTTTTCCGCAAAGCAATAACCGGCTTGAAAATATATAAATACATTAGCAAAGATGTTACATAAAAGAGGATAAAAATATGGCTCAACCGCGGATACTTGTTGTTGACGACGATGAAAGCATTGCCTTTCTTCTTTGCGCCAGGCTAAAGAGCTATGGTTTTAGGACGGTTGCGGTTAATAGCGGAGAAGAAGCGTTAAGGTATTTAGAAAAAAATTTACCAGACCTTATAATGCTGGATTATTTAATGCCGGGCATGGATGGCTGTGAAGTTTTAAAAAAGATTCGTTCCGAAAAAAGCATAAGCCACATACCGGTTATTATGCTTACCGCAAAACACGACCAGTCATGCAAAATAGAGGGCTTTAAAATGGGCCTGGACGATTTCATGCTTAAGCCCTATGATCCGGAGGAGCTTGCAGGAAGAATCAAGGCTGTCCTTAGAAGAGCAAAGCCGCCAGTCCTCAAAAAAATAAAAAATATTTTAATAACCGGCGGCGCGGGTTTTATCGGTTCAGCTTTAGCCAGAGAGCTCTTAAAGAGAAAATACCGAATTGCGATTATTGATGATTTTTCAACCGGCCGCAGAAGCAATGTCAAAGATATGCTCGGCAACAAAAATTTCCAGCTTATAACCGGCTCAATTACTGATGAGGCGCTCGTTAGTAAAGCCGTAGAAAAATGCGATTTAATTTACCATTTGGCTGCGACCGTCGGCGTAAAGAACGTGGTTGAAAAACCTCTGGATACAATTATTTACGATACCGTAGGCACAAGTATTGTTTTAAAATATGCTTCCCCGAAAGGCGTTAAGGTGGTGCTTACCTCAACTTCAGAGGTATACGGAAAATCAAAGAAATATCCCTTTAGAGAGGATGATGATGTGATAATAGGCCCGCCTGGCGTAAACAGATGGAGTTATGCCTGCTCAAAGTTATTGGATGAATTCATGGTTAAGGCTTATCATGATGAAAGAGGGTTGCCGGCTGTGGTTGTGAGATTTTTTAACATAGTAGGCCCCGGGCAGGTCGGCAGTTATGGCATGGTTATACCGCGTTTCTTTAAGAGTGCATTGAACAACGAACCTATTCATATTTACGGCGACGGCGAACAGATACGCTGTTTTACTTATGTTGACGATGCAATAGACATTCTTGTAAAACTTGCGGACAACGAAAAGGCAAACGGAGAGATTATAAATCTTGGTTCCAATAACCAGATATCCATTAAGGAGCTGGCGCTTACCATAAAACGCCTTACCAAAAGTTCCTCAAAAATAGTTTTTGAACCTTATCGTAAATATTACGGCGAGCACTTTGAAGATGTTAAAAAGAGAGAGCCGGATTTAACGAAGCTAAAAAAAATAATCGGGTTTACGCCAAAAACCGGTATCCAGGAAATATTGGAAAAAATACTGCATTATTTTGAGGAAAATCCCGAGGAGCTGAATAATATCTAATTAGCGTAATCTCATAAAATGTATATGAATTATCGGAATTATTTATGATTAAGGAGGTTGCGGCATGGAAAAGAAAACTAAAATATTAGTAGTTGATGACGAGGTTGATTTGTTGGAAATTCTTACCAAAAGGCTGCAGGCTAATAACTATGAAGTGATAACTGCGCGGGATGGCGCTGACGCTTTGGAAAAGTTTAGCAAAGAAAAACCGGACGCTATTTTGCTTGATATTATGATGCCCCGCATTGACGGTATAGATGTTTTACGCAGGATTCGCAAGGAAAACGCCAATATTCCTATTTTTATGATTACTGCGTTTTCTAACGAAGAAAGATTTAAACTGGCAAACACTCTCAACGCTTCCGGTTTTATAATGAAAACAGATGATCTTCAGGCCCAGATAAAGAATATAACCGCGGCAATAAGTATTGCGGCAAAATATAAAAAATAATTTATATTAGAGCAGCCATGGCATTAGGGGATACGCCTAAAAGACTATCTGGGTTGATAAAAATATTTCTAGGATTATTTTTATTCCTACCGTCCTGCCTCAATATTTATGCCGCTCAGGAAATACCCAGCGAAAGACTGGTGCAGGGAAAACCTCCGTTGCCTACGGCAGTGCCGTCGGAAAAAGGCAAATGGTATTTAGGCGAATTTTATGAATATGGCAGAGTAAACCAGGGCTCGCGTTTTGGCAACTGGAATGAAATGGATGAACGCATAGGATATGAATATAAGAATATCCAGTTATACACCTATGCGGCGCAGTTGAAGCGTTTTGCCGATAAAGATTATACGTATAATTTCGGCACCGTTATTCCTTTTAAAAATTACTATATTCATGAAGAATTTGGCTTTGGCTCGGACGTGGATTTTATATACAAATTCCAGAACATTCTTGAGATTAGCCATAAACTTACCGGGAATCTCTATTGGCAGGGCGGCTATAACTACAGAAACTACAAACAAAACGACACCTATCTGATTTACCCGGGTTTAATCTATTATTTTGGCAATAACTATGTCAGCGTTGATTACGGTGTATCTATGATAGAAAGCCGCGGTAATTCGCAATTCGGCACGGTTAAAGGCGATTTTGAAATAACTGACTCATTGCACTGGTCGCTTGGCGCGGCAGTCGGGGAACGCCTTTATGATATATATGAGCTGTCCGCGAATAAGGAATATGGTTATATAATTTTTACAGGATTTACTTTGAACTTATATAAAGATTTAAACCTTAGATTGGGCTATTCTTACGGTATGGAGAAACCCAGCTTCATAAAACGCGGCCTCAATTTCGGGCTATCCATTAAATTTTAGTATGTATAACTACCATACTGGTTTAATTTTTAAAATTGATGCTATATTGTTGTTTTTCATCTTGATCTTTACGGCACTGACTATTGTCTATGCGATTATAAAAGAATACAATTGGCAGCGCCGGGCCGGCAAACTGCTTAAAATAAAAAATAATATTTATGAGCTGGTTTTATCCGGGCAAAAATTAAACGCTGGTGTTTGTTTGCCGCTGGCTTCCGAAATAAATTTACAGCAATTTCTTGACGCCTCAACCAACAGAATCCGGGACGCTGCATTTTTTAATGAGACAGAGCAAAAAGTTATTAAACAGTGTTTTTTATCAGGAAAGGTAACCGCCAGGATAGAAAATATTGCTAAAAATTCCTGGAACAAATGGCGCCGCACAGAAGCAATTCTGGCCTTGGGTTATGCCCAGGCTGAATCTTCAACCGGTATCCTTAAAAAAACAATCAATGACCGGGATGAGGATATCGTTTATTTTTCTATTCTTGCCTTAGGCCAGATCCGTACAGTCCAATCTTCAAAAATATTATTGAATTGCTTGAGAAAGAATACGAGATATCAATTTAAGATTCTTTCTGTATTGGAAACTTTTCCTTTAGAGATAGCAGAAAATATTGCTTCGTTTTTAGACGATAAGAACCCGCAGATTCGCATTTTTGCGTTAAGGTTAATTTCAAAATTAAAACCTGCGGGCTATTTAAAAAGAATAGAAGAATTAACGGAGGATGATTCCGAAGAGGTTTGCGCAGCTGCCTGCAACTGTTTGGGTGAGCTTGGCGCCAAAGAAGCCAAAGACGTACTTGCTAAATGCCTCAAACATAACTTTTGGCTGGTTAGGGCAGAAGCGGTAATGGCGCTTTCAAAAATTTCAGGCAAAGATTGCCTTTCGCAAATCATAGAAAGAATTCACGACCCGTCATTATCGGTTATAGAAAGTGTTGAAAGCGTATTGGCCGGGCATATTGAGCCGGCTATGCCTTATATAGAAAAATTTTTGTATGGCGATGATGTGATAGCCAAAAGAACCTGCGTCAAAGCATTGGAAATTTCAGGTTATCTTTTAAAGCTGTTGAATGATATTTTATCCGAAAACGATAAAGGAAGAAACCATTCCCTTAAGGTATTGGAAGGTATGATATTGTCCCGCGCGCATTTTGGCCTGGAAACCGCATTGTTAAATTTCACTGTTGAAAACCGCGCAAAAATTTTGGATGCCATTAGAAAAATAGACAAAGCTATGGCAACGCACATAGAACAAAGCATGGCAGGAAGAGCAGACTAAATTATATGAACATTATTTTTGCAAAAGTTACCTACGTAGTGTTTCTTGTCTTCTTCGGGTATTTTATTCTGCTTACTGCTTTTTAGATTTTTCTCGCCTTTGTGGGCTTTATTGAGGGCCGTAAACGTTCCTGGGAGAGCGAAGAAGAGGACTATCCGCTTAACTATCTTTCAACCATAGCCATACCCGTAAGCATAATACTGCCGGCACACAACGAAGAAGAATGGATACGCGATTCTTTATTGTCAATACTTAACCTGAATTATCCGAAATTTGAAGTTGTAGTCGTAGATGACGGGTCTACTGACAAAACTTTTGAGATTCTTAATTCTATGCTAAATTTAAAGCCCATTGACACCCCTTACGTAAAACATTACAAGGATGGCATAGTCAGTAAAATATTAAGGAGCGAAAAATATCCGCAAGTGACCGTTATACATAAAGAAGCAGGCGCTAAAAAAGCCGGCGCAGTCAACGCCGGGCTTAATTTAGCAAAAAACGAATATATATGCGTAATTGACGCAGATACGGTTCTTGAGCAAAACGCTTTGCTTAAGGTGATGGCGCACGTGCAGCGTGAACCGGAAAAAATTATAGGTATAGGAAGTTATTTTGGCCTTTCCAACGACCTTAAAATAAAAGATGGAAGGATTATTGAAAGAAGTTTTTCTTTAAATCCCATAGTGGCTTATCAGAATATGGAATATATACGCTCGTTTATAGGCAATCGTATCGGTTGGAGCAGGTATAATGCCATGCCTACTGTCTCCGGCGGTTTTGCTCTTTGGCGCAGGGATGTTTTGTATGAGCTTGGCGGCTTCGCTTTAGATTTTACCTGCGAAGACATAGAATTTACTTTTCGCGCGCACGACTATCTGGCGAAAAATAAAGATAAAGGATACAGGATAATGATGTTGCCTTACTATATAGGTTGGACTGAAGGCCCTAGTAATATCCGTTCCCTGCTTTCGCAACGCGAACGCTGGCAGCGCGTTACCGATGAAACCATATGGCGCTACAAATATATGATGTTAAACCCCAGGTATGGCGCTTTTGCTTTTCTGACTTTTCCTTATTTCCTTCTTTATGAAGTTCTGGGCGTATTTTTTGAAGTTTCCAGTATTGCTTTTATTGCTGCGGGTTGGTGGCTCGGCGCGCTTTCCATAAAAACTTTTTTTGCATTTTTGTTGCTCATGATTTTATCCCAGGCGCTTATCTCGTTAGTATCTATATTTTCCTTTGTGCGTATTCAAAGATTATTCAGGGTGCGTTACGTAATTTACCTTATCTTTTTAACCTTTTTAGAATTTCTTGCGTACCGTTGGATAATTTCTGCGGCGAAGCTGTTAGGTACTTACAAATATTTTGCTAAAGCAAAGGAGCACAGCAAATACCAAAGGGCAAAGCGGAAAACAACTTAGGTATTTATTTCACAAAACTATTTGATTTATGATTGCTTTTGAATAAAATTGAAAATTTCATATAATGACTAAACAAAATTAACCATGAAGAATTCCGTCAAACATAAGACTGGGATGCAGTATAAAATAGCTATAGCTATCCTGGTGTCGCTAGCTATAGCTATAAGCATAGGCGTTGGTTTAGGCTCTTTTTGGGTGACAGGTTTATTCCGCAATACTCTGGGCATGGAGCGCGCAAGAACTGCAGAGTTGCTTTCTGAATCCATTGATAGGGTTATAAACGAGGAAATACTTGACCTTGAGGCATATCTATCGGTCAGAGCCATCAAAGATGAGATTAAAAAAAGCAACCTGGAATACGTCAATATGGGTAAAGAGGCTATGGCTGAATATTTTAAGCAAAAGGACGCGCGATGGGCCAAAGCCTCAAATGATGATCCTCAAATTAAAAGGTATCTTGACAACGATGCCAGCAATTTCTTAAAAATCGTAAACAAGATAGATACCGGCATTTCAGAAATATTTGTTACCGACAAATACGGCGGGATAGTGGCTGCTTCGGGAAAAACCAGTGATTTTTATCAGGCAGATGAAAACTGGTGGCAGAGAGCTTTTAACTCCGGTAAAGGCAGTGTTTTTATAGAAGATATTACCTATGATGAGTCAAGCAACGCATGGTCTATGGCTATAGTTATTCCTGTAAAAGATGATGACGGGACTGTGTTGGGCATATGTAAAGATGTCCTGGGAATTAAGCGTGTGTTAAGCCCGCTGGAAGATATAGGCGTCAGCAAAAATCAAGGAAACGTCTTTTTGCTGGATAGAAACGGGATTATTATATACCGCGAAAACGTTAAACCGTTATCGGAAACGCTCGTTGGCCAGGCTGATTTTAAAAAAATTTTAAAAAAGAAGAACTATTGGATGATTGCTGACGGGCAGATTAAACAAAAAGAAAAAATATTTATTGGATGGGCAAAAGTTACCGAGCCGCACCTGTTGCAGAATAATATAGAATGGATAGTCGGCGTGGATAACAATATTGAAGAAGCGTTTGCGCTTTTAAGAAAAATAGGTATACAATTAATAGTTATTTTGTTTCTAATGTTGATTGTCATAGCGGCTGTGGCATTTATTTTCAGCCGCGTGCTGGTTTCTCCGATAAAAAAGCTTCATGAAGCAACTGACCGTGTCGCAGGTGGCGATTTAAACTATAAGGTAGAGATAAATACAGGCGATGAAATAGAGCAGCTTGCGGATTCTTTTAACAGCATGTTAGAGGGCCTTAAACGCTCAACTACTTCTATTGACAATCTGAACAGGGAAATTAATGAGCGTAAGAGAATTGAAGCCCGGCTTCGCGACAGCGAAGAACGGTTAAGGGTTACTCTTGGTTCTATCGGCGACGGAGTCATTGCTACCGATGCCAAAGGCTATGTGGTTTTTATAAACGGCGTTGCGCAGGATTTGACCGGTTACACTAAAGAAGAAGCTGCTGGCAGGCATTTGCGGGAGATTTTTAAAATCGTAAATGAAACTACAGGCAAAGAAGTAAGCAATCCTGCAGAGAAAGCGCTTAGCCAGGGTATAATTGCCAAACTTAGCAATCATACCATTTTGATTTCTAAAAACGGCGATAGGCGCTCTATTGATGATAGCGCTGCGCCAATTAAGGATGAAAAAGAAAATATTATAGGCGCAGTACTGGTATTTAGAGACGTTACTGAGCGCCGCAGGAAAGAGGAGGTTACCCAACAGCTTGCAGCTATAGTTGAATCCTCGGATGATGCTATTGTCGGTAAGACCTTGGATGGTATTATTATTTCATGGAATAAAGCCGCCGAAGAAATTTACGGATATTCGGAGGATGAAGTTAAAGGCAGGCATATTTCAATGCTGGCTCCGCCTGAGCATCAAGATGAAACAATGGGGTTGATTGATAAAATTCGTGAAGGAGCCCGCGTAGAGCATTTAGAGACTGTACGTATGAGAAAAGACGGCGTAAGAATAAATGTTGCCTTGACAGTGTCTCCTGTTTATGATGCCAATGGCAATGTAGTGGGCGCGTCAGCGATTGCCAGAGATATCACAGAGCGTAAGAGAATGGAGGAAAAGCTTGCCTCAACAGCAAAAGAATGGGAAGCTACATTTAATTCCATCACTGATTGCGTGTCCATACAAGGTAAGGACTCAAGATTAATCAAAGTGAACAAGGCTTACGCCGATTTATTTAAAAGCACTCCGGAGGCGCTTTGCGGAAAATTATGCTATTCAACTGTACATGAGACCAATGAGCCATGCTTAAATTGCCCGCACCAGAATACTATGAAAACCAAGAAACCATCAAGGTTAGAATATTTCGAGGAACGTTTTAATGCCTATTTCGAAGTTTCCACTTCCCCTATATTTGATGAGAACGGCGAGGTTATGGGATCAGTGCATATTATAAAAGATATAACCGAACGTAAAAAAGTAGAGCAGGAACTTGCGCGGGCAGCGGAGCTTAAATCGCATTTCACCTCCATGGTCTCGCATGAGCTGCGCACGCCGCTTACCGCCATAAAAGAAAGCATTTCAATCGTTATGGACGGCACAGCCGGTTCGCTTAATGACGATCAGAAAAATTTCCTTGAAATGTCCCGGAGGAATGTGGACCGCCTTGCAAGGTTGATAAATGATGTTTTGGATTACCAAAAACTTGAAAGCGGAAAATTTGAATTCCATTTTCTTGAAAACGACATTAATGAAGTTATCAGGGAAGTGGAGAAAATAATGGTTTCAGTAGCCAAAGACAAGGGGCTTGATATTGTTCTTAAGCTTGAAGAAGATTTACCTAAAATACAATGCGACAGAGATAAAATTGTTCAGGTGCTTGCTAACTTAATCAATAATGCAATCAAATTTACTGAAAAGGGCGGCATCACAATTTCTTCGGCGAAGCTTGATAATATTGTTGAAATCAAGGTTGAGGATACCGGTATTGGAATAAAAAAAGAAGATTTGCCCAGGCTTTTTAAGGCGTTTGAACAGCTGGAGGCAGGCAAAGACAGAAAAACCGGATCAACCGGTTTAGGGCTTGCCATAAGCAAGGAAATAATTGAGAGGCACAAAGGGGAAATCTGGGCAGAATCAGAAATAGGCAGGGGCTCAGTATTTCATTTTACGCTCCCGGTTAAAGAAAGAAGGTATTAGCGCTATGAAAAAAGTCCTG
>JAQTUC010000114.1 GCA_028710385.1 Candidatus Omnitrophota bacterium | reverse complement strand
CAAATACTTTTTTAAGCCCATTCCATTTTGATGACGGTAATTACATAACAAACAATATCCCCATTAGACTTATGTGGTTTAAGGGTATGTGGGATTTTTTCCCGAGCCGCTTTGTTACACTTCTTACTTTTGCCGTTAACTATCATTTTGGAGGGCTGGATGTTTTCGGTTACCACGCAGTTAATCTCGCTGTTCATTTAAGCGCGGCGCTGCTTGTGTGGTGGCTGGTTAAAATTATTTTTTCTTCTCCCGGGATGAAGGAAAACGAGCTTTCAAAGTTTTCGCGGATAATAGCTTTTTTTACCGCAGCCATATTTCTGGCTCATCCTGCGCAGACAGAATCAGTTACATATATCTGGCAGCGCTGCAGCTGCCTTTCGGGATTGTTTTATCTTTTTTCTCTTTCTTTTTACCTTAAATCAAGGGTGCTTGAGGCAGGCGCAATCCGTCAAACCAGGCGCAGAATATTCTACAGCCTTGCTTTTGTTTCGGCTCTTCTGGGGATGTTTACCAAGGAAAATATCATAACGCTGCCGGTAATGCTCTTTTTGTGCGAATTTTATTTTATAGGCCGGGATAAGCGTATCGGGTTAAAGCGCGTTCTTCCTTTTCTGCTTCTTCTGCCGGTTATTCCGGCTATATTGCTTTTGACAAAGCCGGAAACTTTTAAGGCCCTGCAGCTTATGGCTGTCCGCCCGGATACCGCGCCATTGCATTATTTTTTCACGCAGCTTAGGGTTTTAATTACTTACATAAGGCTTCTTTTTATACCCGTTAATCAAAACCTTGATTATGACTACGAGCTGTCAAAAAGCTTGGCTTCGCCGCCTGTTTTTTTAAGCCTTATTCTTTTGATTTTGATTATCGCCGCGGCAATAAAAATGTTTCCAAGGCGCAGGCTGCTGTCGTTTGCTATTATATGGTTTTTTTTAACTCTATTGCCGGAGTCAAGCATAATACCTATTGATGATTTGATTTTTGAGCACAGGCTGTATCTGCCGGTTTTTGGTTACGGACTTTTTCTAACCTGCGGTTTATGCTATTTGTTTAAGAGCAAGCAGAGCAAAGTAATTATTGTGATTCTGTCGCTGCTTGTCATTTCTTATTCGGTTATGGCTTATTTGCGAAACTCAGTATGGAGGAGTGAGCTTACCTTATGGAGCGATGTTGTAAGGAAAACTGCGCACAAGGCAAGGCCGTATATAAACCTGGGAATAATTTACGGTAGCAAGGCCGAGTACGATAAGGCAATTTTTGATTTTAATAAAGCAATTGAAATTGACCCTGGCTCAGCACTTGCCTACTACAACCGGGCGGTTGCTTATAACGCTAAGGGTAAGTATATTAACGCGTGGGAGGATGTTCATAAAGCAGAATCCCTGGGGCACAAAATTCCGCGCGATTTTCTTGAAAAACTTAAAAAAGCTTCCGGCAGGGAAAAATAAATTCGCGCATCTTAATACTTTTTGTTTGCCCGCTTAAGATTACTGTATTAGAATGATTAAACATGCCAAGAGGAGAAACGCCGGTTATCCAGGTTAAGCTTATTTAATTATTTTTATAAAAGGATGGAATATGGAAAAAATGCAAAGGCGCTACATAGTAGGGGAAAAAAATATTGACGCTTTAATTGAAAAACTTACCAAGCTTTGCGCTTATCCCGGAACAGAGTATTTATTAAGCGAGATATTTACAACCGTGGTTAAGTTAGGCCAGGAGTCGGGAGATAAGGGCGACCTTAAGCTGGTAAATAACGCCCTTAAGGAACTTAGATATTCATTTAAAATATTTTCTCCATACCGCAACGTAAAAAAAGTTGTAATATTCGGCTCGGCGCGCTCCAGGAAAACATCTTCTGAATACCGGATGGCAGAAGAGTTTGCGAGAAAGATATCGCGGGATGGTTATATGGTTGTTACCGGCGGAGGCCCCGGAGTTATGGAGGCGGGCAATAAGGGAGCAAAAAAAGGAACAGATTTCGGCCTTAACATAAGGCTTCCTTTTGAACAAAAAGCCAATCCATACCTTGAAGAGAAGGAAAAGATAATAAACTTTAAATATTTTTTCACCCGCAAGCTGATTTTTATAAAGGAAACTGACGCAACAGTTCTTTTTCCGGGCGGTTTCGGAACGAACGATGAAGGGTTTGAAGCGTTAACTTTAATCCAGACCGGCAAGTCCAAGCCAAGGCCCATAGTTTTGATAGAGCCTAAAGGTTCAAGCTACTGGAAGGCCTGGAAGCAGTTTATAAATAACCAGTTAGCCGGGTCCGGGTTTATAAATAAAGAAGATTTTAATCTTTTTTATACCGCAAGAAGCGTAGGTGATGCGGTCAGATACATAGAAGATTTTTATAAAATCTACCATTCTATAAGATATGTCTCAGGCTTAACCGTTATAAGGCTTAATAGAAAAATTTCCGATAGAGTGCTTGCCTTGCTGAACAAAAAATTTAAGGATATTTTAACCAGCGGCAAAATAATACTTTCTACCGCGATGGAAGAGGAAATCCAAAGAGGGGAATGCCCGGATTTACCCCGCCTTATAATGCATTTTAATCTACGCAATTACGGAAGGCTTTGCGAAATGATCTGCACGATTAATAAGTTAGGTTAGGCTATAAGGGCAGTTAAAAAACAGCCCCGGCTTAAAAGTCGGGGCGCTCCAAACAGGATCAGAAAGGAGTTTGTTTCTTTTTGTAAGCGCAGATTCCCGCGCACTCAACGCAGATTTCCGCAGATAATTTATCTGCGGCCATTGGCGTTACATTTGCGAATATCTGCGTTAAAGAACAGATTATTTTTAGTATCCGAGGGCCTGATTAACCAGCACCCAGCCGGTATAACCGGTGTAACCGCCGGAAGTTATTTCTACTTTCGCTGTTTTTTCCCAAAAGTTGGCTTCAATGACGCGCGCTTTTGTTCCGTTTTCTACCTCAAAAGCTATATGCCCAAGCATTTTTGCGAGGTAATTCTGCTTTTCAGCTCCCATAAGATTTCCGGTAAGGGAATTAAAGGAGCGTTTGCTTGTTCCTGAATAAACAGGAACTCTGCCTTCAAAGCTTTTAAGCGTTACCTCTTTTCCTATATACTCGTCATATTGGGCAAAACTTGAGGGTAAATAGGAAATAAGCAATAAACACGACAGAATTAAGACCACGGATTTTCTCATTTTCCACCTCCTCTTATAACCCAATTCAAATAATACCATAAATCAAAGCCAAAAAACCACAAAAACAGCCAGGTTTATGTAAGCGTTTTCAGGCTTTTACAGAAGATTGCCGCGTAAGGCTGCCGGGGGAAAGCTTTTTATTTGACTTTTTAGCTGATATGGTATAATTTACCCCGTTAGAGAAATCAGGAAAAGGCTCAACAAAGCTGCAAATAATAGTTTATTGCGGATAGAGCTGTGTAATTCTCTAACGGGGTGGACCCTATGTTGGCCGATAGAATTATTCCTTGTCTTGATATCAATAAAGGCAGAGTTGTCAAAGGCGTTAACTTTGTGAATCTGCGCGACGCCGGAGACCCCATAGAAAATGCTTTATTTTATGAAAAGCAAGGCGCTGATGAGCTTGTTTTTCTGGACATAACCGCAAGCTATGAGAAACGTAAGACAACTCTTAATCTGGTAAAAAAAGTCGCTGAATGCGTTTTTATGCCGTTTACCGTAGGCGGAGGTATCGGCAGCGCAGAAGACGTGCGCGAGCTTCTTTTAGCCGGAGCCGATAAGGTTTCTATAAATACAACTGCGGTTAAAAATCCAAAAATTATTAAAGAGGCAAGCAGTATCTTTGGAGCGCAGTGCATTGTGGTTGCAATAGATGCAAAATTACAGGGTGCAGAGAACAGGGTACAGGGTACAGAAAGAAAACTGCACCCTGAACCCCGCACCCTGAACCCTGAAAAAAAGTGGGAAGTTTATATAAATGGCGGAAGAACCCCGACAGGGCTTGCCGCAGTTAGCTGGGCAAAAAAGGCAGAGTCGCTTGGCGCGGGAGAAATACTTCTAACCAGCATGGACTATGACGGCACAAAGGACGGCTTTGATATAGAGTTAACAAAAGCAATATCAAACGCCGTAAAAATTCCGGTAATTGCTTCAGGCGGAGCCGGGAAAATAGAAGATTTTTACGAAGTATTTACCAAAACCAGGGCAACAGCAGCGCTGGCAGCGTCAATATTCCATTACCGCGAGATTGAAATAAAAAATATAAAACAATATCTTGCAAAAAAAGGAATTGAGGTGAGAGCATGACTGAACCAAAAGATACAAAATTACCTGAATTAAAGTTTGACGAAAAAGGATTGATCCCGGCAATTGTTCAGGATTATAAGAGCGGAGACGTTCTTATGATTGCTTATATGAACAAGGAGTCTTTTGAGATTACACTAAAAGAAAAACGCACATGTTTTTATTCCAGGTCGCGCAAGGAGCTTTGGAGAAAAGGCGATACCAGCGGGCATGTGCAAAAAATAAAAGAAATTTTTTACGATTGCGACTGCGACGCG
>JAQTUC010000113.1 GCA_028710385.1 Candidatus Omnitrophota bacterium | reverse complement strand
ACTTAAATAGACCACTGCCAAGATACCCTTCATGCCCTACTATTAAGAAATTCATATTGCCCTTTCAACTTGAGCACGTAAGTCTTGAGCTACCTTGACACATGTAATAACTTTAGCGGAGAAAATATTGCGGGAAGCTGAAAGATATTTTTTTCTAAGCCCGCTGTAACAAAAAGCGCTTAGCTTCGCATAGAAACGGGAACAAAAGCTGCGTTGCAGTATTTTACTGGTTTTGCCCAAATATTCCTGCGCCATATTTTTCGGTTTTGCCGCCCTCTTAAAATCAGGAAACAGAATATAGTAAACTGCTCAATTTGGATATAACACAGGGCTATGCAAATAACAAGCCGAAAAAGGGTTGTGATACCTTGCAATTTTGGCAATCACACAATAAAATACGTGAAAACGCTTTCGTTTTAAGGAATGATTTTAAGAAATTTGCGTTTGCCTATTTTAAGGACAACGCCCCGGGAAGGTATTTTGACGGTTTGTTCTTTCAGAGTTTGCGTTTTTGAGGGGTCTGATTCTACAATTGAAATTGCTCCCTGCGCCAGCAGGCGCCGAGCCTCGTTCTTGGAAGGAGCTATCTTCTCAACAAAAAGCACTTCTATTAAATCTATATTTTCTTTACCGGAGCGGTATATTGGCATATCCAGGGGAAGTTCTTTCTGGGAAAATATTTTTTCAAACTCTTCTTTCTCTTTTTTGCCGGTTGCATCGGAATAATAAAAAGAAACAATTGTTTCAGCAAGCATAAGCTTTGCTTCTTTTGGGTGCATTTTTTTGACCTTATCAAGGGGGATATCCGTAAGCAGCCTGAAATATTCAAGCATTACCTCATCCGATATGCTCATAAGCTTTCCAAACATACTCTTTGGCTCTTCAGCAACACCTATATAGTTGCCGAGAGACTTTGACATTTTATTCTTTCCGTCCAATCCTACGAGTATGGGCATAGTGACAATTGCCTGGGAAGGCTTTCCGTAAACTTCCTGAAGGTGCCTTCCTACAATTAAATTAAATTTCTGGTCTGTTCCGCCGAATTCTATATCAGAGTCAATCATAACAGAATCATAACCCTGGATCAGCGGATAGACCATTTCAACTATTGTTAACGGGCGGTTTTCCTTCATGCGAAGGCTGAAATCATCCCTTTCAAGCATTCTTGCAACGGTATAAGAAGAAAGCAAAGCAAGGAATTTTGACATATCCATTTCCTTATACCAGGAGCTGTTAAAAATTACTTTTGTTTTTTGTTTGTCCAGGATTTTGAAGGCCTGGTCTGTGTAGGTTGAAGCGTTGTCCTTAATTTCTGCTTCGCTTAAAACAGGCCGCAAGATGCTTCTTCCGGAAGGGTCTCCTATCTTGGCGGTAAAATCTCCGATTATGAGTATGACAATGTGGCCCAGATCCTGCAGCTTACGCAGCTTACGAAGCAACACTGTATGGCCGAGGTGGATATCTCTTGCGGTTGGGTCAAAACCGATTTTTAGCTTAAGCGGCTTGTGTTCGGTTAAAGACTTTTCAAGTTTTAAAGCAAGCTCGTCAAGCGAGATTACATCAACGGCATTTTCTTTTATGCAATCAAGATGACGCTGGATTTCTTTTTTCACCACGTTAGACCTCCGCCACTTAGACAGAAGACATTTATTTCGATATGGTTTTTTTGATAAGGTCTAACGTGGTTCACCCTCAGAGACTCCTTTTAGGCGTTATCCGCAAACTCAGCTTGCCGCTTCTTCAATTCTCGCTGAAAGGCCTATTTTTGCAGAGCCCGGGTCAATTTTTATAATCTTTACTTTAAGCTTATCCGCGGGTTTAAGTTTTTCCATTATTTCTTTGTCTATTTCTCCTGAAAAAACCAGCCCTTCAAGCTCTTCTTCAAGCTTAACGAACACACCGAAATTAGTAACTTTTACGACCTCGCCTTCCAAAACCGTATCTATGGGATATTTAGCCTGGATGCTGTCCCACGGGTCGGATGAAAGTTGTTTAATACCTAAAATTATTTTACGGCTTGTCTTATCAATTCCTAAAACTTTAAGGCTTAAATTAGCGCCTCTTTTCAATACTTCCTGGGCTCTGGTTACGCGTTTTGTCCAGGAAATATCCTCATTGTAGATGACACCCTCAAGGCCGTTTTCAAGCTCAACGTAAGCGCAGCCGTCTCCATACCCTGTTACTTTTCCTTTAACTTCTGAATCCATAGTGATAAGGCTTTCTACATCTTCCCATGGGTCGCGCTCTAAATGCTTTATGCTTAATGAGATTTTTCTTTCATTCGGTTCAATGCTTATTACTTTTGCTTCAATAGCATCGCCCACCGCAAACATCTCATAAAGGTTAAGAAATTTCTTGGTCCAGGAAATTTCACTCACATGGACAAGTCCTTCTATTCCTTTCTCAAGCTCTACAAATATTCCGTAATTCTGGATATTTGTAATCCTTCCCTTTATTGTTGTTCCTGCCGGGTATTTCTGCTCTATCTCTTTCCACGGATCAGGAGTTGTCTGCTTAAGGCCGAGGGAAATTTTCCCTTTTTCCTTGTCAAAATTAAGAATCATGACCTGGATGTCATCTCCCACCGCAACTATTTCTGAAGGGTGGCTGATTTTTTTCCAGCTCATATCAGCAATATGTAAAAGCCCATCCAGCCCTCCTAAATCTATAAACGCTCCGAAGTTAGTAACGCTTTTTACTTTTCCTTTTAAAATCTTGCCTATCTCTATCTCTTCCCATATTTTCTTACGGGACATTTCTTTTTCCATTCTTACTGCGTCTTTACGCGAAAGAATGAAATTTTCTCTATTCTTTGTCATTTTCACTATCTGCAAAAGGCATTTCTTGGCTGCTGCCGGCTCTTCAGACGCGTATCTGACTCCTGAAAGGCTTTGCGGCAGGAATCCTTCAACGCCGAAAACTTCAACTATGTAGCCGCCTTTTACCTTGCGCACTATTGAGCCTTCAACCAGGTCCCCTTCCTTGTGGTCATTAATCAATGTGGACCAGCCTTTTGATTCTCTGGCGCGCTTAAAGGAAAGGACAATTTTTCCGTCTTCGTTTTCAACGTTTTCTACGTAAACGTCTACTTCCTTTAAGTTTTCAAGGTCTACACCTGCAAATTCATCGCGCGCAAGCATTCCCTCTGACTTGTAACCCACGTCAACTATAACCTCTTTTTGGGTTACGCTGACGATTTTGCCTTTTACGATTTCCCCTTCCTTCAATTCCTTGATTGAAGCGTAATAGGCATTTTCCAGTTCTGATGATACTTTTTCCATTATCTTTAAACCTCCAATTTATCCCAGGTTAACCCGGGATTAATGTCTAATTTTTTCCCTTAAATTTACCTCGCTAGATACGGTTGATTTAAACTCAGCATCTAAACTAAACCGAGGTTTTACGGGGTGATAATTATCTCTTAAAGAATTATTTTTGTCAATAACTATCCGCGAATAGTAAATATCGTTATATTTTAAAGGTTTTTTATGGTTTCAACGACTTTTGCGGAAATTTCCTCACGGCTGTCTGTTTCGCTTAATCCCTCAACTTTTGCATAAATAACCTTTATTTTACCGAATTTAGGGAATTTCGCGCCTTTTGGAAGTATCTTATCCGTACCGTAAACCTTAGCTGCAATTATCGGAGCGCCTGATTTTTTGTAAAGAAAACCAACGCCTTCCTTAATAGAGTCGTAATTGGCTGAACGGGTCCCTTGCGGGAAAATAAGTAAAGGCTCTTTTTCCAATACTTTTAAGCCAAGGCGTAAAGCGTGCACATCTCCGGTACCTCTTTTTAAGGGCACCACCTTTATCTTTCTAAGTACAGCGCTTAATGCTTTACTCTTGAATAGCTCTTCTTTGGCAAGATAATACAACTGCCGCGGGCAAAGCATCCCAACAACTTCCGGGTCAAAATTGCTTATGTGATTTGAGGCGAGTATAAACGGGCCTTTTTTGGGAAATGTTTCGCGGCCACTCACTTCTATCTTGGCAAAAAACCTTATGACAAAGTAGCAAATAGCTTTACATATTTCATAAATCATAAATCATTTTTTTGCCGAGAGCAAGCAGCCTGTCTGCTTCTTGTTTGGGTTTACTTTCGTCATAAACCCTTACAATAGGCTCAGTTCCTGATTGGCGAAACATCAGCCAGTTATCTTTTGTAATAAGCTTTATGCCGTCTAATTTATTTACTCGTTCTATCTTCTTACCGAAAAGAGAAACCGGTAATTTCAGGTCATTTACGCTTTTCTTAAGACTTTTAACGGGGATTGCGGTTCTGCTGTAAAACCACCTTCCAAAGGTTTTAAACAAATCCGCCAATAGCCTGTCGTAATTTTTCTTTTCTTCTGCCATCATCTCAAGCAATAAAAGCGCTGCAGCAGAACCGTCTCTTTCAGGAATATAACCCTTAAAACCTATGCCGCCTGCTTCTTCTCCCCCTATTGAAATAAGATTTTGCTTAAACAGGCTTGAAATGTATTTAAAGCCAACCGGGGTTTCATAACAAGCTACCCCCAGGGATAAAGCTACG
>JAQTUC010000009.1 GCA_028710385.1 Candidatus Omnitrophota bacterium | reverse complement strand
GGAAGGCTCAATTGTAACCGTCATAAGGTTAAGGTGGGTAAACATTTCTTGGACCTTATATATGTTGCTTTCCCTTATACCCACAAACGAGATGTTCAGCTTCTTCTCTTTGGGGTATTTGGTGAAGCTGTAATCCCACATTAACTCTTCAATTTTAAATGGAATATACTTTTCAATTTCAAAGATTAAAGAAGAATCTATGTTCTTCTTGGTCATCATAGGCATTTCCAGAGAACGGAAAATAAAATCCTTATCGGCCAGGGAAATATAAATTTCTTTCTCTTCGGAACCAATCTCCCGTAAAATTTTATTGATAAGCGCCTGCCATCTTATTTCCTCATTAAGGCTTTCTACCTTGGCTTCCTCTTCAACGGAAGACAAATCATACTTTACCGAAGAAATCACTTTCTTGCCTTCCATGGCTACTGCGCCTATTGAATTTAATCCCAGATAAAGACCTATCTTTTTTTTGCCCATAATTTTATTTTATTGTATTTTTGAGCCACTCATCTATATATTTTCTGTCAAAACGCCAAACCTTGCCGACTTTCAATCCGGAAATTTTCTTCTGGTGCAGCCAGTTATAAATGGTCTGCTTTTGCAATCCCAGGTATTCTGAAAGTTCGTTTATCGTCATTAATCTTGGTAATCTTTTTTTTCTCATCTTTGTCATAAGTTAAGTGTAATACCATTTAAATATCTATTTATATTTATGTCAAGAATATTTTAGTATAATTTGTTATAATTTCCTATATATTGTATATAATAATGACTACCACTATATATTGTAGCGAAAAAAAGACCTTAATTTATTGGTTATTTTGTGCCCATAAAATTAGAGTGCTTAATGCAATATACGCTTAATACTTAATTGCTATATATAATATAATACCTATATATATAAAAATTCCCTAAAAATACCCCTAAATTAACCAATATAAGCTTTAAAAACACTGAAAAATACGCTGTTTTTAACGATTGAAGTAAAACCGGGGATAATAAAACCGCTGTTTTGGATTTAATTTAAGTATTTCAGGCTGATTTTAGAAATTGGCTGGCAAGATATGAGGAACGTACGTAAGGAGAGCTATTCACTTTCTTAAATCCAAGGCTATAAGCAGCCTTTTGTAAAGAAACGAATCTATCAGGAGTTATGTATTCTTTAACCGGATAATGGCTTAATGAGGGCGGCAAATACTGGCCCAAAGTAAGGAAATCGCAATCAACCTTTCGCAAATCGCGAAAAACATCCGTTATTTGCTTTTCTTCCTCGCCCAGACCAAGCATTATTCCTGATTTTGTAAAAATATTCCCGTTCATCTGCTTAATGGTTTTCAGCACCGACAAAGAGCGCTCATAGTCGGCTTGGGGCCGAATGGCGGGATAAAGGCTGGGGATGGTTTCCAAATTATGCCCGATAACATCGGCTTTTGATTTGGCAATCACAGCTAATGCTTCGGCGTTGCCCAGAAAATCCGGTATCAAAATCTCTACTTTTACAGAAGTACCGATATTTTTTATCTCGTCTATAGTTCTACAGAAAAATTCTGCTCCTCCATCGGAAATATCGTCGCGCGTAGGAGAAGTAATAACCACATAGGATAAATTAAGCTTTGCAACCGCTTCCCTTATGCGCCGCGGCTCATTCCAGTCAACCATAGATGGCTTTTTTTTGCCGACTGCGCAGAATTTGCAATTACGAGTGCAATTGTCTCCAAGAATCATAAAAGTAGCGACGCCCTCTCCGAAACATTCCGAGATGTTCGGGCAAAGCGATTCCTCGCAGACGGTATGCAGCTTTAATACCCTCAGAAATTTTTTCATTTCATGACAGGAATTAAGATTTAATTTTTTGCTTAACCAGGAAGGTTTTTCCATAAAAAGGCAGGCGGTTAGGGATTTGTATGCTCTACGTTAACGTTTATATTGAAAGTTCCGTTTTTTTCCTTCAACGTTGCTTTGCCTTCAAATTTATCCTGCATCACAATACGGGAATGATCATAAACATATCTGAAAGGCAGGTCTATCTCTTTTCCGGTGCTATCGTTGTTCGCTATCAGATTTTTTGCGCGGTAACCTAACTGGCCCATTTGTAAGCCATAAAGGTAAGCATTATTATACGAACGGCGCATAAGGTCGCTCTCAACAAGTTTGTGAATTTGAGGGCTAAACCCCAGAAACGCAGACATTAAAAGCGTGAGCCCCAAAATTATAGAAGCTACTATGGTAATCATTTTTTAACGTCAATAAACCAAAAACGCAGCCCCTGGGTCCTTGAAACCTGCGACCGCGGCGGTATCGTGCCTGTTGTTGTGATTGTCACCGTAACAAAATTAGGCTCATATCCATCATACCACGAAAATGTCACTGCCGGCTGATATTTTGCTTCAATAAGGTTAGCTATTTCGCTGTGGTATTTTGTGCTTCCAAAATTTTCAAGAATCAGCCCGCCGTTTTTAATGCGATATTCATACCACACATTGTCATCGCTATCGTCCGGGGTTATAGCATAAATATCCCCTTCGCCAAAAAATTTAAATTTATTTTTAGTGCTGGAAATTGCTCCGCTGGCCAGTGAAAATAATGAAGAGGGGTCTATGCGTATAGCGCTTTTAGTGCGCACAGCCATATCTTCAAAAGCATAATTTATCTGGCTAAGCATATTATAACGCTCGCGGTTAATCATTATCTGCCGGCTGAAAAATACATAGATAGAAAGCGACATGGCAATTATTGAAGCTATCAACAATATCGCTATTATGAACTCTGCAAGCGTAAAGGTTTTTTTAGGTTTCATATTTTAATTCTATTGCCGCTCAGTTGAAACTATCATAAGATTCGCTTCTTTAAGCCTTATATTTCCATGAATCGTATCTTTCTTCCATTTTATCTGTATGGTGTGGTTTGTATCCGAGCCAACCCCGCTTAAAGCAAGCACATTGCTTATGTAAGGCTGCATGCTTATGGGCGTGCGCGTTTCTGTGCCTTCTGGTATTACGTGGCCGTCAAGAAAACAGCCGGTATAAATAGTATCTATAGGGGTAATGCCTGTATCATTATCTATGTGTATTGAAATGTTGTAGATGACCATTACGTCTTTATTTACAGGATAATTGAAATTAAGCGATAAACCATTTATTGATTGATAGGCCCCGGCGTTAACTCTCGGCGCCGAGCCCGAAGTAGGTTCAATTTTTATAATTTGAGTATGCATATAAGGGTAAGGCACGATATTTGCCAGCTTTACCACTCTTCTCTGAACGGCTCCGGAAGGGCTTTGTTCGTTATAGGAAGCTGTGACCTCTATATATTTATAAGGTATTCGTATGCCAAGAGAAGCATTTATTTCCCATTTTGTAGTTACGTTTACGCGCCAGTCAACCGGGATATCTGCGCCTCCGGTTCCTGTATCAACATCGCCGTAAGTCTGCGTAAGCTGCGTTAGGCCGCCTAAACCGGTAAACGACTTAGTCAGATATTCCTCCAATTTTTGCGCGGCAACGCTTGTAGCGCGGGATTTATTTTCTGCCTGCTTAAGCATAAATCTTCCGCCCATAAATACCACAGCTATAGTGCTTAAACCAATGCCTACAATTATTATAGATATGATAATTTCAAGCAGCGTAAAAGAATTTTTTCTTTTCATATATGGCCTTTACCATCCTTAAATGGCTTACGCCTGAATCCGCCGGAGTATTAATAACTTAAGCGGCGAAGGCGCATACGCAATTTGATTTGGGCCGCGAGGCTTACCTGCGGCCCAAATCAATTCTTAATCTCTATTCAGTCACCTTCTCGCGCGGCACAACCGTAACAATCAAATTACGCATTTTAGCCGGGCTCTTAATCTGCATTGATGTATCGTTATACCACTTAACAGAGATGTCAATTGATTCCGGAAGTATACCGCCTGAGAAATTATCGGCAGTGAGAAGAAAACTTCCCGTATGTGTGGGGTCAGAAGGCTGATAGCTGGAAGTTACTCCGCCGTCAGGAACAGTCATTATTGTTTCTGCGCCCTTCTGCGCTCCATTTACAAATAATGCAGTCTTGACTTCTCCTCCGGGAAAACTCTGGTTAGTTGTTCCATGCCAGGTATCGCACAAATCAGGCCATACCCTATATGCTCCGCCGTCACAGTAATCATTGCCGGCAGCTGCGCAACGGTTATTATTATTACCGCAATGCTTATACGCTTCAACGCGCACTGTCCAGGTTATAAGCAAATTGGCGGTCTTTCTGACAGATTCATCAGGACTGTAAGTTAGTGAAAGGCCGGGTATATTTTGATATCCGGGATTTTGGCCTAGCGGCGGCGTTTTGGTTTTGGTGCCGCTGTATTTGCTTTTAAGCCATAAGGGCGCTAAACTAAAGCCCTCGGCGGCTGCGGCGGGGTTATATTGCTTTTTTAGATATTCTCCGCATGCGGGGTTATCGCTTTGATAACTGTAAAAGCTGGGGTAACGTGTTGGATCCAAGCACGCTGCGTCTTCGCCTGTTACTTCCCGGATTTGCGGCCCCATATTGGGCGGCATTTGCACTTCTTCTGCGCTGCACACAAACGCCATGCTCGCCAGGATAATCATACTCATTAACACTATACGCATATCCCACCTCCTGTATTAGACCCTAAATACGTTATTCCCTGGTTCTCATGATAATTAATTCAGCCTTATTTATTTTTGCGGATAAACGCAGGTTCTGATAACCTGGTATCTGAAGGCTTTGGGGCAGGAAATAATACAGCCTTACAGTATAAGTTTCTCCCTGCTTAACCACAGAACCATCCAGCGAAGTTGCCGAAAATATTGAAAACGAACCCTGGAAACTTTTTTGATGAATTATGCTTCTGTGCACCTCTTTGCCCTTGCTATCAACAACTTTTACCATAGTAAAGAAATAAGTCGGTATCTCAGAGGCATTCACTGTGCCGCTAAATTCCGTAAGGGCGGCAACCTGCCAAAAAATAATAAATGTTTCGCGGCTGCGCGCCACAAATTTATAACGTAAGCCGGTGTCAATCTCTTCAAAGCAATTGGCGCAGGCGCTTCCCGGAGAAGGATTGGTAAGGCACTCAATGGCCTGCTGCTGCAGAGTTATACAGCTGCTCAAAGTAAGGCTGTCGCATTCCGGCCAGCTTACTCTTTCTGTACATTTCTCCATTTCGCAATTATTTTCAAAACCTGTGCCGCATACATTTTTGTTACAGCAATAAACTCTCTTGGTGCATTTCTCCCATTCATCAGAATAAGAGCCGCAACCGGAAATACAACTGGAATATTCGGCTGTAGGCATATATTCATAGCAATCATTGGGCGCAGGCGTACTTAAACCCTGGCAATTTGTGCTTGGCAAAATTGTATAGTAAGTAGGGACAGCACAACCAGGAATATTTACGCCTGAGGGGCATCCGGTAAATTTCGGCCGAAGATTATTTTCTTCGCAAATCCAGCTATCATTTTTATATATGCATTTTCTGCCGGTAGAAGCTGCCGGCTCAGTTAAGGGGCATCCTTTTTGCTGGCACTTTGGAATGTTTGAGCAGGTCATAGCTCCGGCGGCATCCGGGCAATCTTCGCAATTGTACAAAATAGTGTTGCATTCTTCAGCTGTGCCTGGACATTTGCAGCTAGCGACCGAAGAGCAGCTATTGGAAGAAAAAGCAAGGCTTTTGCATTGATAAATACTGCTGTCTTTCGGCGTGCAGCGCGCAGCCCTTTCCGGAGAAAACTTTAAACAGCAATCAGGGCATTTAGGTTTAAGCGTATTTACACAATAAAAACACCGGCTTGCATCATCAAATGCGGCGTGGCAGCTTACCCCTGATTTTCTTAACGGGGGGTCATATTCTTTATTGACGCTTTCTATGGCTTCATCATGAGGAAGATATTTGATGGACTTTCCTGGTGTATCGGCAAAAATAGGGCTAAAAGTAAATAGAACAAAAGATATTCCCAATAAACAAAAAATTGATAATAATATTTTTTTCATTTAATCACCACACTGCGCATCCTTTAACAACGTTACTATTAGTTCCCGTCACAGTTATAACTTTGCCATTACATAAATTACCGCCGACGCGCCTGGCTGTGGCCCTGAAACCCTGAGCCCCGTCAAGCACTATACCGTATACAAAATTTTTATCATTTATATAAGTGCTTAAAGCATTATTAATAATATTAATGTTGCAGGTTCCTCCGCAGGAAAAATACTGATTATTTTGATTGTCTAATTTGTATCGCCTTTCGGCGTTGTAGATTGAAAGCAGGTTAAAATTTGCGGCTTCTGCCTTGTTTTTTTCTATGAGCTTTTGGTGGCTGGGAATGGTAAAAGCGTAAACTATGCCGAGGATTGCTATTATTACTATTATTTCTAAAAGAGTATTTGAAGCTTTTTTGAAGATACGTCCCCCCTCTTTCCCGTGTTTAAAATATACCATTTCTGGGTAATGATATCAAGCATTTTATTGCCTTAAACCTGCAAAAACACGCACGCTTATCCGGCTAACTGTTTATCTAACAGGCATTAATTCCGCGCTGATAACCTGTGTTTATTGCACTATTATGTATTTTGCTTAAATTCCACTCTTTTGTGGTATATTTTGTTTCCATAAGGCCATAGGAAGCATGCCTCTCCTCTGCCGAAAGCCTTGCGGATTCAAGCCTAACATTGAATGAATTTTCAAAAGCCGCGCAAAAACCATCAATTATCTCCCTGTTAGCGGGGCAGCCTGCTTCAAAAAGCTCCTCTAGAAAAGTTGTTTTTTCCGAAAGATGCGCGGTATCATTTATGCAATTTTCTATTAAGGAAAAATTGAGTTTCTGCGGTATGCTTCCGTGCTGAAATATTAAATCTTTTTTCCTTCTTTGGGCATTGCCTCCTATTTTTTTTCCGTTTATCACAAAATCAAAATATTCAGAGCTGCAAAAACAGAAGTTCTCCCTCCTCCCAAGGCCTTCACAAAATACATCTTTGGCAAATTCTGCTTTAAGCCCCAATTTTCTATAAAAGTTTCTGATAAAAGAGTTAAGCACTTCGTAAGATTTTTTTACTTCACGCGGAAGATTTAAATCGCCCAAAGAACAGGTTAAGCTGTAAGTGATTTCGCAATCGTGCAAAATTGCGGCTCCTCCGGTAATCCTTCGCACAAAAGGAATATTTATTTTTGGTTTTAATACTTCGGATTGCTCCTGATTATACCCCAAAGATAAAAATGGCTCGCTCCAGCCATAAATTCTAAGCGTGGGGGTTTTGAGCTCAGGATATAAAGAAAAAATCGCCTCATCAACGGCCATATTATAATAGCCGTTACACTTATCATCCAAAATCAACCGCCATTTTGTATTCATATTACTATGCCGGGATAGGATTAATTTCCGGGTTTTATTTCGCGCTGAAGCGCCATCTTAAATCAGGGTTTCTGGCAGCTCTTACTTCGTCTACTCTTTTAACCGGAGTTGTGTGGGGTGCGTCATGAAGCGTTTGCGCATTCTGTTCTATTTCTCTGTTAATCTTAAGCATGCAATCTATAAAATAATCCAGGGTTTTTCTGCTTTCTGTTTCAGTGGGCTCAACCATTAAAGCTTCTTTTACAATCAAAGGAAAATACATCGTCGGCGGATGCATTCCGTAATCAATGAGCCTCTTTGCGATATCCAGGGCAGGGACGCCTTTTTCCTTTTGTCTTGTGCAGGAAAAAACAACTTCATGCATAGAGGGCTTGTTGGAAGCTACGTTGTAATCATTTTTCAGTTTTTCTCTTATGTAGTTTGCATTTAACACCGCGTTCTGGGAGACGCGAAGCAACCCTTCCCTGCCAAGCCTTAAAAGATAAACATAGGCCCTGACCAATACTGAAAAATTGCCGTAGAAAGCCCTTACTTTTCCTATTGAATGTTTTATTTTATAATTAAAATAAAATTTGTCTTTCTTCTTATCAATTACAGGCGCCGGTAAAAAATCTGTCAACCTATCAACAACGCCCACAGCTCCTGCTCCAGGCCCCCCGCAGCCATGCGGTGTAGAAAAAGTTTTATGCAGGTTAAGGTGTATTACGTCAAACCCCATAAGGCGCGGCGTAGTTATCCCGAGAAGCGCATTGAAATTTGCTCCGTCATAATAAAGAAGCCCGCCGTTTTTATGTATGATATCGGCAACTTCAAGTATGTTTTCTTCAAATAACCCCAGAGTATTAGGATTTGTAAGCATAATTGCTGCGGTTTCTCCGTCTACAACTTTGCTTAACTTATCCAGATCTATCAGCCCGTCGGGATTGCTTTCAACAACTACTGTTTCGTATCCGCACATAGAGCTTGTTGCGGGATTTGTCCCGTGGGAAGAATCCGGAACTATCACTTTTCTTTTTTTGTTTTTCATTACCTTATGATACTTCCTTATCATAAGCATTCCGGTTAATTCCCCTTGCGCTCCGCTGGAAGCCTGGAAACTGAATCTCTTCATTCCGGTTATTTCAGAAAGCAACGCTTCAAGATTATAAATAAGCTCAAGCGCTCCGGAAAGGCACGCTTCGCTCTGAAAGGGGTGTATATTCAAAAATCCTTCAAGGCTGGATAATTCTTCATTTATCTTTGGATTGTATTTCATCGTGCAGGAACCAAGCGGATAAAAATTAGTATCAAGCGAAAAATTAAGTTTTGATAAATTTGTATAATGCCTGACGACCTCAAGCTCTCCGAGCGAGGGAAGGGGCAGCGCCTCGCGCAATAAATTAGCGGGAAGAATTTGTCCCGGCTCTTTAAGTTCAATTGCCGGTTTTTTAACGTAATTTGACTTTCTTCCCTCGTCGCTTTTTTCAAAAATTAATCTGTTATCCATATCAACCTAAAATATTTCTAAGAGTTTCTATGAATGAATCTATCTGCTCTTTTGTTTTCGTTTCCGTGCAGCAGCTCAATATCCCGTTTTTCAGTTTCGGGGAAACGCCGTCAAGCGAAAGCCCGGCGATTATTTTTTCCTTATAAAGTTTTTTTACAATATTTTTGCCATTATCTGCCTGCCAGATAAATTCATTAAAGAAATTGCGCGAAAAATTAAGTTTTACCTTATCTATTTCTTTAAGCTTTTCATAAAGGTAATGAGCCAGGTTTAACGAATATAACGCGCAATCGCGAAGCCCGGCTTTTCCCATTAAAGATAAATAAATTGCCGATTGTATTGCGTTAAGCGACTGGTTTGAGCAGATATTGCTGGTTGCTTTTTCTCTTTTTATATGCTGCTCTCTTGCCTGCAAAGTTAAGCAATAGGCAGGTTTGCCTTCACGGTCAACGCTTTTACCTACAATGCGGCCGGGCATCTGCCTTAAATATTCATTTTTTGTCGCCAGGAAACCGAAACTGGGGCCTCCTAAGCTTAAACTCCCCCCAAGCACCTGTCCGTCTCCGCAGACAATATCAATACCGCAGTTTGCAGGCTCTTTAAGCAGTGCCAGGCTCATGGGATTTGCGACAAGAATTGTTAATGCGCTTTTTTCTTTTGCCAAAGAAGAAAATTTCTCAGTATCCTCTATAATTCCAAAAAAGCTCGGGCTTTGCAGGGCGAAACAAGCTGTATTGTCGTCTAAAGCTTCGCGAAGCAAATCAATATCGGTTGCGCCATCCTTATTAAAATCAATTTCCTGTATTTTAAAATTGAAACCGCTCAAATAGGTATAAAGCGTTTTTTTATATTCCGGATTGATTGCGGACGATATAACAACTTTGCTTCGTTTGGTTATCCTTAATGACATAAGCACGCTTTCTGAAAGAGAGCTTCCTGCGTCAAACAAAGAAGCGTTTGAAACATCCATTCCCGTAAGCAGGCAAATGTAACTTTGATATTCATATATTGCCTGAAGGATTCCCTGCGAGCATTCAGCCTGATATGGAGTGTAAGCGGTTAAAAATTCGGCGCGCGAAATCAGCGGCTTAAGCGCTGAAGGTATGTAGTGGTTATAAACTCCTGCGCCAAGAAATGAGTTAAAACTGTTAAGTATCTTATTTTTCTCTGCAAGGCCTTTTACGAACTGGCCGGTTTCCTGTTCGCTAAGTCCGGATGGTATATTCGGCTCGCCTGAAATTTTTATTTTGGAGGGAAGGTGGCTGTAGAGGTCGCTTAGGCTCTTTAGCCCTGCTGCGCGCAACATCTCCCCTGTATCATTTTCAGTATTTAAAATGTAAGGCATGTTTAAAAATTAATACTAGATGCTGGATACTTGATGTTCGTGAGCGAGCATTCAGCACTGAGTATCTATTTCAATGACTCTCCTTTGCGACAAAATCCTTATACGCGGCTTCATCCAAAAGATTGTTTACTTCACTGTTGTTTTCTATTTTTATTTTAATCATCCAGCCGCGCTCAAGAGGCGATTCGTTAACCCATTGAGGGTTATTGATTAAATCTTTGTTTATTTCAATGACTTCCCCGCTTAACGGTGAATATAGTTCGCTTGCTGCCTTGGTTGATTCTATGGTTCCGAATTGCGAACCTGCTTTAACTTTATCCTTAACCTTGGGCACTTCTATAAAAACAATATCTCCGAGAGAATGCTGCGCATAATCGCTTATCCCTATCACAGCGGTGTTGTTGTCTATTTTCGCCCATTCATGAGTTTTGGAAAATTTTAGAATACTCATTACAACCCCCTTTTTGTCCGCGGCTTAATAAAATTAAAATCCGATATCTGCGCTTTATAAAATTTATCCCTTATTTTTATCGTAACTTCGGAACCTGCTTTATTTAATTCTTTTTCTACGTAAGCCATGCCTATGAATTTATCAATGTTAGGAGAAAATGTCCCGCTGGTGACTTCGCCTATTACTTTATTATTACTATACACACTATATCCCTGGCGCGCAATAGCCCTGTCAGTCATTATAAAACCTGCGCGCAACTTTTTAATTTCCGCATCTTGAAGTTTGTCTTTAGCGATAAAATCTTTTTTGAATTTTACCACCCAATTAAGAGAGGCCTCAAGCGGATTTGTGCTATCGTTTATCTCATGGCCGTATAAAGGATAGCCCGCTTCAATGCGTAAAACGTCCCTTGAACCAAGCCCGCATAAACATAAGCCGTATTTTTGGCCTTTCTCTAAAATCGCATCCCACAAAGAAACAGCCACGCCGTTCGGGCAATAAAGCTCAAACCCGTCTTCTCCTGTATAACCGCTCCTTGATAAAATAATATTTTTATTTTTAAAATTCAATTGCGCAAAATGCATGTATTTCATATTGTTTATGTCTTTACCGAAAATCTCAGCTATAACCTTTGAACTCTCCGGGCCCTGCAAAGACAAAAGAGAGATTTCCGGGCTTTCATCAATAATTTCTACACTTTCAGGCTTTGCATATTTTCCTTCGCGATGTATTTTACAAAGATGCGTATACACTTTATTTATATTGGAAGCGTTAACTACGCATAAAAAGCTGCCGCCTAAATTATAGACCATGAGATCATCTATGATTCCGGCATTTTCATTCAAAAAGACGTTATATTGGAGCTGGCCTGGTTTTGTTTTGGAGATATCGTTGGGGGTAAGCGCCTGAAGGAAATTAAGGGCATTGCTTCCTTTTATAATTATTTCGCCCATATGGGAAGCGTCAAAAAGCCCGCAGGTTGCGCGCGCGGCTTTGCTTTCCTTTAGAATGCTTGTATATTCAATAGGCAGAGCCCAGCCTGAAAAATCTACAATATGCGCGTTATTTTCTGCGTGCTTTTCGTAAAGAGGTGTTTTACGCGGTTCCATTTGTTGTGTTGTTGTGTTGTTTTTTTGTTTTAAAACTTCAAAATTGCCCCGGGAAAAACAAGAATGTATAATTGTATCACATAAATTTTATAAATCTATCAGAATTTGAAGCCATAACACTGCATTTATTTTGCCCTTACTATAAATGATAATGTGCGGAAATCAGTTGCGTTTCTTCTAAAAGAATAAAATTTTTCTTCTGAGCAAATGCTGCAGATATTTAAATCAAAAAAATTTTCCTTTTTAAGGCCTTTTGATTCAAGGCGCCTTTTTATAAAATCTGCGGGATTAAAATATAAACTATTATTCTTTTCTTTAAGCGATAGTTTAAGCTCCTGATAATTAAAAAACTCTTTTCCCACTTCATAACAACACTGCCGCATAGCAACTCCCGCAACTGCTTTAAATGTTTTTAAATCATAGTTTATATTATCAAGTATCCCCAACTTTGCTCCGCGCCAGCCCATATGTATTACACCTACTACATTAAGCTCTTCGCTGCATAAAAAAACAGGCATGCAATCAGCAGTCCTTACAACACACACAATACCTGGCTTATCAGTAATAAGGCCGTCTCCTTCAAGGAAACAACCTTCCTGCACATGATGAATGGTTGCTGAATGGATTTGTTTAAGAAAGGCTATTCTAAAATCCTTAAGGCAGGGTATTTCAGGGATATCTTTTAAAACATCACCCTGTAAAACAGGCTTGGTAAAACCGGCGATAACACCGTTTTTAAAAAAATCTTCTATAAAAAAACAATTTTCTTTTTCTGTCAGCTTCACTTGTGCCGGTCTGGATTTTTAATCTAAGAAAGATTTATTTCCAAAACTTTTTCGCGGCTGGTTTCGCCTCTTATAATTGATATATTGTATTTTTTTATTTTAAAATATTCTGAAACAAGTTCAATCAGCCGCTTATTTGCTCTCCCCTCTATGGCGGGAGCGTTTATATATACTTTAAATTCCCCGTTAAACTCTTCTATTTTTTCCTTTTTCGCCCTGGGAATTACCTTAACTTTTATCGTCATTGCTGCCCATTGAATCAATCTTTAAAGATACACTTTCTATTTTCTTCTTTACCTCGTCGTACTTTAAAGAAGCGTTTCTTAAATGCGTGCCCAGTACCGCGTGTTCCTGCAATACATTTTTTATATCCGCATCCAGCCTTCTTAAAACATCATAAATCTCTTTTGCTTTTTTTTCTATTTTCAAAGCGTTTAACCCTATGAATATGGTTTTTAAATAAGCATACAATGTGCTTGGTCCGACAACAAAAACGCGCTTTGCGTGAGCATAATCAAGCATGCTTGTTTCAGTAACTATTGAATAGTACACGGCTTCGGAAGGAACATACATAAGGCAAAAATCAGTTGTGCCTTCGTCGGTAAATATATACGTTGAGGTCTCATCAACTCTTTTTTTAACTCCGTCTAAAAAAGTTTTTTTAAGCTTTTCCCTTTCGGCGTCCTGCGCTTCAATGTAGCTTTTAAAAGTATCCAGGGAAAATTTTGCATCAATAGGAACGAGCCCCTGCGGAAGTCTGATTGCAAAGTCTACTTTTTTACCGTTTCTAAACATGTGCTGCGTAAGTATTGCGTCAGAAGGCAAAATATCCCTTATCAGCGCTTCAAGTATAACCTCGCCGACCACCCCTCTTGCTTTCGTGGGCTTAAGTATGTCATGGAAGGACCTTGTGAGATTAAGAATCTGGGAATTATCGCGGTCAAGGTTGCCGATTTTTTCATATAACTTTGACAATTCTCCCAAAAGGTTTTTAGAAACCTCAAGGGAATTAGCCTGAGATTGAAGCACATTCTTTGTAAATTCATCTTTGATGTAATCAATTTTCTGGTGAAGCAAAGTATCCTGGGCGCCCTTTTTTATCCTTAAGAGAATGAAAAAAATTACTATAAGTAAAATGATTATTACGCCAAGGAAAATGTATATATTCATTTCTTTATTATTTTAAAACAGCTTTTACTCTGCTGTAAATTTCTTCCGGCTCCGGCATCCTTCCCTCTCCATAATCTCCGCAGGCAAGAAGGCCTGATGAAGGATTAAGGAATATATATTTTCTTAATTTCTTAAGTTTATCGGCGTTTTCCTCAATTATCGGGTTCTTCCACATATTTGTATTCATTGCAGGAGCAAAAATTACTTTTTTTGATTGCGGCATCGCGCAGATTACTGTTGTAAGAAGATTATCACATATGCCATTTGCTATTTTTGAAAGCGTATTGGCGGTTAAGGGCGCTACTACACAGACATCAGCCCATTCAGTAAGCTCTATATGTTTAATATTTTCCTCTTTAACAGGGGCAAACATATCAAGATAAACCATATTGTTTGAAAGCGCCTGAAATACCAAAGGCGTAACAAATTTTGTCGCGGACTCAGTCATTATGACTTTCACAGAAAATCCGTCTTTAACAAGAAGCCGCACAAGCTCGCATGTTTTGTAAGAAGCAATGCCTGCGCACACGCCTAACAAAATATTTTTTTTCATTGGTTACCTCCGCGCTTAGCTATATTCTCAAGTTTATCAAAAAGGGCTTTTTTTGAGTTTATTTCCGTTATATTATTATTTTTATCAATGATAAACGATTTATATCCTAGACTCAAATCTACAAAAGCATTCGCCACGACAAAATCGCTTTTGTTTTCTTTTAAACTTTTAAAGGCTTTTTTAAGCAGCCCCTTTCTGCTTATCTCAAGTTTAAATTGAATGAGCTTTGCGTTCTTTTGCAACTTTCTTATTATTTTTACTATCTTTCCAGCCGGCTTTAATTTAAAAGTAAGCAATTTTCTGCCTGAAGCAATTTTACCGCTAAAAACATTTGCCATTTTATAATCGCTTACTGCTGCGCTGTGTATTATTGTATCATAACGGCTGGCTTTTAGCTCTTTTGTAATTTTATCCTTAAATTCCTCAAAATACCTGAAAGGAACGACCTTAATACCATTTAATTCTTCCTTATCAAGATGCGGTGAATTCACTATAAGAGTAACCTTAAACCCGTGTTTTTCAAAATTTTTGGCAAGGAAAATTCCGGTATTACCGCTGAATATTGTGGTAATAACGCGCACATCGTCAACTTTAATCCACGTGGGGCCTGCGGTAATTAATATTCTTTTTTCCATGGTGCGGTATTTATTTATACAAGATAATCTTTCCTTATCCTTTTTAAGGAACGGAAAATATTCGTTTTTACAAACGGGTGCTTTTTGTGTAATTGCTCAATTATTTCCTTAACTGCCTGCCTCTGGGACTCTTGGCCGTAAGGGCATTGATACTGCGTTTTAGGAAAATCAAATTGCGCGGAGAATTCCTCTATCTTTGATTTTTCTATATAACACAAAGGCCTTATAACCGTTAACGCGCCGTTGAATAATTCAACCTTAGGCGGCATTGTGGTTATTTCTCCGTTAAAAAACATATTCATCAGGATTGTTTCGTTTACATCGTCAAGGTTATGGCCCAGCGTAAGTTTATTGCATTTATATTCGCGGGCGGTTTCAAAAAGAAGTTTCCTCCTGCTCCAGGAACACCAGAAACAGCTTATATCTTCTTTCGGTATCGTCATTTCTTTTACTGCATATTGTATCCCGTTTTCCTTAAGGTAATCTATCAATATATTTTTATCTACTTTTATAAAATTCGTGTCAATAAAACAGGCAACTATCTCAAAATCTATGGGTATACGCGCCTGACGCATTACAAAAAGCTTAAGAAGCGAAAGGCTGTCCAGGCCGCCGGATACCGCGATAAGAACGCGGTCCTTGTCTTTAAGCATGCCGTAATCAGCCATGGCATGGCCCATTGTTTTATAGACATGGCGCGTAATTCCGGTTAATTCTACTCTCTGGGCTAAAATATCCATCAGTTTTTGACTATAACTTTGCCGCCTGTTCCTCTAATTTTGAAAAATTCTTTTGCGCTTTTATTTTTCACGGATATTTCCATAAATTTCAAGCTTCCCTCAATTAAAAAAGGCTCGTTATCCTTTGCCTGATTATAGAAAGAATAAGTTTTATTTATTTTCTTTTTATTCAATATGCATGAAAAATTATCATTATGCTTTAAAAAATATTGAAACTGTTCTCCGGTTATATTGGTAATCAGGTTGCCGAATTTATCCGTATAGATAATTGCTCCCTTAATTTCATTCTTTTTTATTTCCGGAAGCTCTAAATCTGTTTCTTCTATTTTTTTTAATGCACACCCAAGCTTATTCACAGAAAACCCTTTTGAAAGATAAGCTGCGGCAGAAGCAAAAATATCCCGTCCGTGGAACGTGGTTGGAATATCTTTAAGAAAATATTTTTTATTTCCAAGAAAAACTATTTTTTCTATGCCATCGCTCTTGGCGGCTAAACTTAATATCCCGTTATCCGGGCCGATGAAAAAATAGTTTCTTGTTTTTATGGCAATAGGCAGCCTTTTAGAGCCAACGCCCGGGTCAACTACCGCCATAAATACTGTTTTTTGCGGAAAATAAGAAAAGCAGGAAAAAAGGATAAATGCTGCTTCCTGTATATTATAAGAAGAAACATCATGGGAGATATCTATTAATTTTGCATCCGGGTTTTTGCTTAAGATTACTGCTTTGACAGAAGCGGCAAAGCCGTCGCGATTCCCAAAATCCGTAAGCAGCGCTATTAGGTTTACCCCGTTAGAAAATTTAATTTTTTTCATAGAATAATTTTCCGGTATAATTTTTATTTGATTTAGAACCACAAAGACAAGGCTCAAAAATTTGTTTGGTTTTTCTAACGGGGTTTACTGGCATAAAAAATCTTTCTGCTCTTCCTTATAACTTTCTGTATACTTAATAATTTTGCTCATCATCTCAATGACTTTATCAGGGTATTTTCCTATGGTTGTCTCCGAAGAAACAAGAAGACAATCCGCTCCGTCTAAAATTGCATTCGCAACGTCGCTGACTTCCGCTCTTGTCGGTATTTCTTCCTCTATCATACTTTCAAGCATTTGCGTAGCCACAACAACCGGTTTATCCGCGATTTTACATTTTTTTATCACTTCTTTTTGTATTACAGGTACTTTATAAATCGGGAGGCAGACGCCGAGGTCCCCTCTTGCAACTATTATGCCATCCGCCGCCGCAATTATTTCATCAATATTAATAAGTGCGTCCTTGCTCTCAACTTTGGCAAATATCTTTGCTTCGCTTTTATGCTTTCTTAAAATACTTCTAAGCAGCGTTATATCTTTGGCGCGGTTTACAAAAGACTGGGCCACGTATTCTATATTATGCTTTATGGTAAATTGTATGTCTTTTTTGTCCTTTTCGGTAAGCGCTTCAAATTCAAGTTTGGCATCGGGGATATTTATTCCTTTCTTTTCTTTCAGGATGCCTTCAGAAACTACCTCGGTTTTAAGCCTTTGTTTTTCAACTGCCTTAACTCTAAGAGAAATTTTACCGTCATCTATGTAAATAAAATTTCCCTGATTTATCCCCTTAAGGCTTCCTTTATAATCAAAACTTATTTCGCGGCCGCTTCCCGGGATATCTTCTTTTGTGATATAAATAATATCTTTCTTTTTAAGAGCAACCGGAGAAGTTAACCTTCCCACTCTTATGCGATAGCCTTCCAAATCCTGCATAACAGAAATCTTGCGGCCATATTTTTTATTTATCAGGCGCACCATTTTAAGCCTTCTTAAATGCTCGCTCCAGCTTCCGTGGGAAAAATTCAGGCGCGCGACAGAAAGCCCGCTCGTTGCCATCTTTTTAAAAACAATTTCGTTGTCTGTTGCCGGGCCTAACGTGGCAATTATTTTGGTTTTCGGCATGTTTCTTTTTTGGGTTTAAAAAGCAAAGCGCCTGCCGAATAGATTACGATTCGTAAGCGCCCTGTTTATCGCTGGATAAGAACTTATCGCCTGTGTCCTCTGTAATTTCCTCTTGGTCCTCTATAGCCTTCTCTTTGTTCTTTTCTTTCTCTTGCTATCTCAATTATCGGCCTTTTGCCTGTTTTGAATTTCTTAAAAGTCTGAACTATTATTTCCGCTTCCTCAAAAGGTACAGTTACAAAAGAAAATTTTTCAAATATCCGCACATCCTGGATTTTACGGCTGTCTACGCGGGTTTTTTCTCTTATAAAATCAACAAGTTTCGCCGGATCTATGCGGTCAATACTGCCCAAAGCAACGAAAAGACGGGCTTTGCCTTTTTTATCTATCGAAACATCTCTTATCTCATTGTAACTTTTTTCATCAAGCTCATCCCCAAAGGTATGCTTAAGCAATGACGCAAGCACGTTTTTCGCGTCTTGCTCCTTTAGCATGTCTTCAGCCAGGCTTAGATAATCCATATAAGATTGCGAACCAAGGATAGCTTCAAGCCGCTCTTTTATTTTTTCCTTCTTTGTCTGGATAATCTCGGAAATTTGCGGCAGGCGTTCTTTTCTGATGTTTGTTTTTGCTATACGCTTTATAAAAGCGAGCTTGCGGTATTCATCCGGCGTAATAAACGTAATCGCAGTTCCCTCTTTCCCGGCGCGCCCGGTCCTGCCAATTCTATGGACATAAGACTCAGGGTCCTGCGGCAGGGCATAATTGATAACGTGCGTTAAATTATTTATGTCTATTCCGCGGGCGGCAACATCTGTTGCAACCAGGATATTTATTCTTTTTTTCTTAAACTTATCCAGGATGCGTTCGCGCTGAAACTGCGATATGTCTCCATGAAGCGCCTCTGCGTCATAGCCGCGGTCCATAAGTTTTTTCGCAAGCTCATCCACGTCTATTTTGGTTCTGCAAAAAACCAATCCATAGAATTCATGTTCAACATCTATTATCCTGCATAATGCTTCAAGCTTATCGGAATGTTCAACTTCAAAATATATCTGGTCCGTAAGCGAAACTGTGGGCTGCTCTGCCTTAATCCTTATTATTTCATATTCCTTCATGTATTTTTTCGCGAGGCTTATTATCCTTTCAGGCATGGTAGCAGAAAAAAGCAGTATTCTTTTGTTCTTATTTGTATGCTTTAGAATTTCTTCAACATCGTCAATAAAGCCCATATTAAGCATTTCATCCGCCTCATCAAGTATAAGATAATTTATGCTGGCAAGATTAAGGCTTTTACGCGAAAGATGATCAAGTATTCTTCCGGGAGTTCCAACCACTATGTCAACGCCTCTGCGCAGCCTTCTTAATTGTTCCTCTATTGATTGTCCGCCATAAACAGCTGCGATTTGCAGATTTTTAGCGCCCTTAAGCGAATTTATTTCTTCTGCCACCTGTAAAGCAAGTTCCCTGGTGGGAGCTAAAATAAGCGTCTGCGGATAACGCGAACCCGGATTTAGTTTTTCAATTAAAGGCAGGCCGAAAGCTGCTGTTTTTCCGGTTCCTGTCTGAGCCTGGCCGATAATATCAACCTCTTTACCAAGAAAAATAGGAATAATCCGTTCCTGGATTTGAGTGGGCTCTTCAAAACCTTTTTTCGCCAAAGCATCCAGGCAATTTTGCGATAATCCAAGCTTTTTAAAAGCTGATAATTCTTCCATGTTTTACCTCATTTTTTACTTAAAATAGTATTGATTTTACTGCAGTAGCGCAAGCCAGGCTCTAGAAATATGCATATTT
>JAQTUC010000112.1 GCA_028710385.1 Candidatus Omnitrophota bacterium | reverse complement strand
GATTATACGCAAAAATTCCTGGAAGGTTCCTGAAATATTTAAAATTATAGAACGTAAAGGTAACATCCCCCAGGATGAAATGTATACGGTATTTAATATGGGCATAGGCATGATGTTTGTTGTGGGCAAGAAATATTTAAATACTGTGTTAAAACAACTTTCCAAATCCAAAATTCAATCATTCCTGATAGGCGAAATTATAAAAAGCAATAATAAGGTAGATTTAGTTTAATTAAGGAGGTGCGAAATGGCTGGTTTAAAGTTGGTTATCGTAGCCCTTATTGTGATATTCTTTTTGGGCATAAGGATTGTGAGGCCTACCCACAGGGGGCTTATTGAGCGTCTTGGTAAATATAACCGTTTTGCGACACCGGGATTTAACTGGATTATGCCTGTAATTGAGCACATCTATATTGTCAACGTAACCGAACAAATGGTTGATGCAGAGCCGCAGGAAATAATTACTAACGACAATTTAAACGCACGGGTTGACGCGCAGGTTTATTTTAAGGTTAAAGCAGATGAGGAAAGCGTTAAAAGTTCACAGTATAACGTTAATAATTACCAGTGGCAGATAGTCAATCTCGCCCGCACAACGCTTCGTAACATAATAGGAACACTTACGTTAAAATCAGCAAACAGCGAAAGAGGAAAAATAAACGCAGAGCTCCATAAGACCCTTTGCGATGAAACAAAAAGCTGGGGCCTTGAAATAGTAAGAACAGAGCTTAAGGAAATTGACCCACCGAAAGATGTCCAGGAAACAATGAACAAAGTGGTTAAGGCGGAGAATGAAAAAATTGCAGCAGTTGATTTTGCAACAGCCACAGAAACTGCCGCAGACGGACAGAAAAGGGCCGAGATTAAAAAAGCAGAAGCCGTAAAGCAGGCAAAAATTTTACAGGCAGAGGGCGAGGCTGAAGCGATAAAGCTTGTTAATGACGCTGCGGATAAATATTTCATAGGAAATGCGCAGGTTTTAAGGCGGCTTGAAATGGTTGAGAAGGCGCTTACCAATAACGCAAAGATCGTGGTTCCCGCGAACACGGAATTGGTAAATGTAATAGGGGATATGGCAGGCGTGCTTCCTTTGGAAAAGAAAAGTAAATAAAAAAAATAATAAAGGTAACGGTTAGGGTAACGAAACCCGTATCGGCTTGGGTAACGGTTACGGTTTATGAAAGACGAAAGACGTAACCGCAAACGAAACGGGCATCGTCACTGTAGCCGTAAAATGTTACCAAGGCAGTATTTAAATTAATGAAGGTATTAGTAATCGGTTCCGGCGGCAGGGAACACGCTTTAGTCTGGAAAATTGCCCAATCTAGGCTGGTAGATAAAATTTTTGCAATTCCCGGTAACGGCGGTATTTCTGAAATTGCGGAATGCCTTGAGATAAAGACAATTGAAACCGAGAGAATCTTAAGTTTTGCCAGAAAAGAAAAAATAGATATTACGGTTGTGGGCCCGGAAGCGCCTTTGGTGCTTGGGATAGTTGATGATTTCACAAACCACGGCTTAAAAATATTCGGGCCGACTGCTTCCTGCGCGAGGCTTGAGGAAAGCAAAGTTTTTGCCAAAACATTTATGGCAAAATACTCAGTTCCTACCGCAGAATTTAAGGTTTTTGACAATCCAAGCGAAGCCAAAAACTACATAGAACAAATCAACGCGCCCTGCGTTGTAAAAGCAGACGGACTTGCAGCAGGAAAAGGCGTTATTGTCGCACAAACCATTGAAGAGGCAAAGCAGGCGGTAGTCTCAATGATGGAAGAAAAAGTTTTCGGCGACGCAGGGAAAAAAATTATAATTGAAGAATGCCTTGAGGGGCAGGAAGCGTCAATCCTTATATTTACCGATTCAAAAGAAGTTGTTCCGCTTGCCTCAAGCCAGGACCATAAAAGGCTGCTGGACGGAGATCGCGGCCCTAATACAGGCGGCATGGGCGCTTATTCTCCTGCGCCTGTTGTGACTGAAGCTGTATTTAAGGAAATTCTAGAAAAGATAATAAATAAGACAATAGCAGGATTAAATCAAGAAGGTATGGAATACAGGGGAGTATTGTATGCCGGTATTATGCTTACAAAAAACGGGCCGAAAGTTTTGGAGTTTAATGTGCGCTTCGGAGATCCTGAAACGCAGGCAATAATACCGCGTGTAGCTTCAGATTTGCTGGAAGGAATTATCGCTACAAGCTGCGGTACTTTGGGTAAATTTTTAAAAGCAGGCGGTTTTAAATGGGACAGCCGCGCCTGCGTTTCTGTTGTGTGCGCTTCAGCCGGATATCCTGGAGAATTCGCAAAAGATAAACCCATATTCGGCCTTAAAGAAGCAAAGGCTATGAAGGATGTAATAGTGTTTCATGCAGGGACTAAACGCCTGCCGCAAAGCAGCAAGGCTCAATCGGACTTTGTCACTTCCGGAGGAAGAGTGCTTGGCGTAACCGGTTTGGGTAATACCATTAAAGAAGCAATTGGGAAAGCCTACCAGACAGTCGGAAAGATAAATTTTGAAGGAATGCAGTATCGCAAGGATATAGGGAATAAAGCGTTGTTGTGACGCAGATGTTCGCAGATAGTAATACCCTGATAAGAATATAAGGTATCAACGCAGATTTACGCAGATGATTTTATCCGCGACTATCTGCGTTAGATTTGCGGGAATCTGCGTTTAAAAGAATAACTCCAGTTGTAATTTTGAAAGCAAAAGGTAAAATAAAAAAATACGCTTAAAATATGAAATTAATAACCGGCAAACTTACCGCAATTGCATTATTTTCCCTGTTATTTTCCGTGCCCTGCTTTGCGGACACGATTGTATTAAATAACGGAAAAAAAGTAGACGGTATGATAGTGGAGAGGTCAGATAATTCCATAAAAGTAGACGTAAACGGAATTGAGTTCAAATTTCACAACAAAGATATTAAGGAAATAGTGCCCTCAAAAGAAGGCCCTGCTATTTCCAGCGAAAAATACGCTGAGCTTGAAAAAAACTCTCTTTTGGGAAAGGTGTTTGAGCTTTCCAACGTAAAGAAACAAATTGAAAGT
Organism: Candidatus Omnitrophota bacterium; assembly: GCA_028710385.1. Classification (GTDB taxonomy): domain Bacteria; phylum Omnitrophota; class Gorgyraeia; order Duberdicusellales; family 4484-171; genus JAJYOP01. Next base: position 1,574 of record JAQTUC010000112.1, on the reverse strand, counting down.
ATTCCGGCTCATGTTGCCGATGAATATTCGCAGTATAAAGAGCGCATCCCGGCTGATGTATATGATAGAGGCGGCCAGATAATGGCCGAGGCATACAACTCAAACGATATCTATTCTTCCATAGTAAATTATTTTAACGCTAATTTTAAAAGAGAATATCTTGTAAAAATAAAGGAATTTATGAGCTCGCCCCTTAGCGAAAAAATAGTTGAGCTTGAGAATAAAGCTTCTACCTCAAAGGGTCTTGAGGAAATGAAGGAATATGCAAGTACGCTCGGCAAAACTCCGCCGTCTGAGGAGCGCACTGCTCTTATAAAAAAACTGGATGAAGCAGTCGGCGCGACAAATATGCAGATTGAAACAGTTATCACCCTTTATAAAGGAATAAATCTTGCCATAGACCCGGTTGTTACAGCTGACAGGCGCCTTACGCCTGGAGAGCTTGATTTGATTACTACGCAAATGCGCAATGAATTAAAAAATATGCTCAAGAATGTAATATCAATATCTTTTCTTTATGCGTACCAGTCTTTGAGTAACGAGGAGCTTAAAGAGTATATAAATTTCTGGTCCTCGGACGCCGGAAAATGGTTTAACCGCACTTCTAACGAAGCTTTTATCTTTGCAATGGATAAGGCAAGCAAAACAGCAGTTGCTAAATTTGCCAAGTTGGCCAGCGAGCGGGAGACTGCCAGCGAAGGAGATTCTAAGTTTTTCAAAAGGGGGGGAGAATGGATAAGAAAATAGCCGTAATACTTGGCAGTAAAAGCGATTTGGAAGAGCTTAAAGCCGGGTTTGGCCTTTTAAAGGAATTTTCTATTGGTTATAGGCTGGAAGTAGCTTCAGCTCATCGTAATCCGGAGAAGCTCAGAAAACTGTGTTTGGAGCTTGAGAAGACAGGCACAGAAGTTGTCATAGCCTGCGCAGGCCTTGCTGCTGCTTTGCCTGGTTTTGTTGCTTCATATGTGAATATTCCCGTAATAGGGGTCGCCATGAAGGGCGGGCTTTTGGACGGGCTTGATGCTCTTATGGCTATAATAAGCACTCCGCGCGGACTGGGCCTTGTTTCAAGCGGGGTAGGAAAGTCAGCGTTTGTAAATTCCATAATTTTTGCGCTTACTATAATTTCCCTTAAAGATAAAAAATATCTCGCAAAGCTTAAAGCAGTTAAGGAAAAATTCAGGAAATAAAAAGGACTTAAGTGAAAAGAATTAATATTGATAACGCCAACGTGGACAGCCTTATAATAGATGAGGCTGTAACTGCTATTTTAAAAGGCGGCATTGTCGCAATGCCGACTGAAACAGTTTATGGTCTTGCGGTTGATCCGGACAACGAAAGCAGCTTAAAAAAGCTTTATGAAGTAAAGCAAAGGCCTGACAATTTTCCGCTTAGCCTTGCTTTTGCCAACAAGGAAGTTGCTTTAGGCGAATATTTTTCTGTTTTGCCTCCTTTTGGATACAGGCTGGCTGAAAAATTCTGGCCCGGGCCGCTAACCATCATTTATTTTGACAAAGCGGAAAATAAGATAGGCGTGAGAATTCCTTCAGACCCGGTAGCAAACAGGATACTTG
>JAQTUC010000008.1 GCA_028710385.1 Candidatus Omnitrophota bacterium | reverse complement strand
GATTTTACATATTGGTTTAGTTTCTTATTAATATCATACTGGATTGTTTTAAATTCCACGTTTTCAATGGAAAGCTCTTGTCTTTTTTCAATATCTTTATCTATCTTGAGAAAATCTTCGATTTCCCGCTTCATGCGCGGTATCATATGTTTAACTAGATAGATGATACCTACTGTTACAAAGCCAGCAACCGACAAAACAAAAGCAATAATCAAGAATATCCTGCCTTCTTTCTGGATAAAGCCGTTCCAGAAGCTCCAGCGTATTACTTCCCATCCTTCATTGGAAAGGGCTAGGTTAGGATCATGGTAACCAATTCTTCCAAACCAATAAGCAAATACCCAAATGAGGTAATACAGCCATAGCCAGCTTTTTCTTAAGGGTAATGCGATAAACAAAACTAATATACCTACCAAACCTAGAATATCGTAAGGGATAAAGTTATCTTTAAAGACATTTCCCATTGCCCTAGATAAAAACACTGTGTCAGAATAAAGCCAAGGGTATTTTTCTTCCAGCCTTGCGATAAAAAGATATGGCGTTAGCTTTAGTGTGTCTTTGCCTTTTCCGGTTGCTTTAAGGAAGGTATTTAGTTCGTCTGCGGAAAGACTTCCTAAACGGCGGCTAGGATTTTTAAGTTCATGCACAATTGCCCGAGAGTAGCTTCCGGTCATATTAAAAAGTTTTCCTCTGAATTCAAGGTATTTTCCATATTTAGCTGGAGACTCAAAATCCCATGTGTCTGGTAGTACAAAATAACCAGTTATTTTAAAAGAGGTTGAATCTTGATTAGCTTCTTCTTGAGGCACAACCATTACTATACTATTACCACCAGAGATATCTTGAATTGATGAGCCTAAAAGCTTATCTTTAACTACTGCAGGGATATCTTCATAGGGGCCAAAGATAATTGATTTTTGTCCGAAACTTAAACCTATGTACCAGCCAATAATAATGTAGATAACTGGGAGCGCTAAAAACAGTCTTTTGATGCTAAACTTCTTCTGCATAGGATACCTCTCTTTTTGGTAACAGCTTAAGGGCCTCCACTAGAGCTATTGTGTCTGATTGATAAAAACATAAGCCTTCTCGCAACATATTAATTTCAGTTAAAATGAAGTTTCTGCTGCAGAATTCCTGATCAATGCTATAAAGTTTATCCTTAATGCTTTCGTAAGTAAGCATATCTTGAGCTATTACTAAAACTGCGTTATACAGAGAAAGCTCTTCTATGTCATAACAATACAGACTAACTACTGTCCTTAAAGCTTCTTTGGTTTTATAGCTTGTTTCCGCCTCAAGAGCTATTTTTGTATCATCCGATAGCATTACCAGACCGTCAGGGATCTTATCTTTTCTGGGTTTATCTATTCTTAGAACCCATTCACAGACCCATTCTTTAATCTTAAGCTGCTTTTGCAGCAAGAAGAAAGCTTCTACTAAAAGATTATGGTGGTTAAAGGTATTCATCCCGGCATGCCTTTTCTCAAAGTGGTAACGGCTGACCATTGATACATCTTTATTAATCAGTTTTTTGCCTCTACGGGTTAAGTGGTATATCTTGCTTCTAGAGAGAGGTTCCTGGTAGCTGGTAACTAAGCCTTGTTTTATAGAATAGTCAACCAACCATTGAGGATGTTTTAAGCCGATAATAAGTTTAGCGAAGCTATCTAACTGCTTTCTTGTGGCATACCTAAAAGTAAAAATAAACTTAAGTAATAGCATAAATCTTCTGAACTGTTCCTCTTTGGTAATCCTGCCTTTTTCCATTAGTTTATCTCCCTCTTTCCTCTCGCCCCTGTTTTCATCCAGTATGAGCTTTGTGGGTTAGTTTGTTTTATGGGAAGCATGCGGTTGCTTTCGTCTAAAGGATTATAGAAGCCCGCCGAAAGCAACCGGCAAGCTGATTGGCTATAAGGGGTTAGAGAAAAATGGTCCGAATAAAATAATTCGTATGTCATAATGAATTGTTTAATAGCCCTTAAATGCGGATTTTTTAATTTTATTAATAGTATTTTCTTGATTAGAACCCCTATAAATTTATGCATTGACTGTTGCCTCTTCTAATATCTTTTCTATTAGATTCTTGTCGTATCCTTTGTCTATGAGTAGGTTACTTGCTTTTAGAATACCGAAAGATCTGGCATAGGCTTTTATGCCTTCTTTTATTTCTTCGCTCAAAGAAGAAATACTCGACACATCTTTATTTTCATCTTTAATTACTCCCTTATTATCAAGGGTATCAATTTGGCTTCCTTCTGCAACCAAATTGGCTTGCTTTGTTGACAAATTGGCACCCTTTGCATTTTGCGCAGAGGGTTCCATTTTGGCTTCCTTGACAGGTTGGATGGGTTCCTTTTTGGCACCCTTTGGGATGATCCAATAACGGGTAGGTACTCCTTTGTGTCTGCCAATAACATAGTTAATCTCACCGGCTTCTTTTAAGAAGATACGCGCTCGTCTGATTGTGTTATCGCTTATGCCTAGCTGTTCTATTAGATGCTTGTCAATGCAATAAAACGATCCGTCAATAGCTAACATTTTTCGTTCAGCAAAGTATTTATATTTGCCTTTTAAGATGTTGAGAAATAATCTTGTTGCCGGAGTCATTCTTTTCATGCTGGCCTCCTACACCATAGAGTTTTGAGACTATATGAGACTATAACTCGCTAAAGTCTATAAATAAACCTAAAACCATACAAAGGACGCTAAAGAAACAAAAAAGGCGTAATCGTATATATTTCAATACAATTACGCCTAATCTCAATAGAAACGGGGGGTTATGAAACCCCCCTAAAATAATACAGTGCCGAGGGAGAGAATCGTATGTAATCTTTTGCGGTAGCAAAAGCTTCCCAACATTACATCCGATACAAGCAAGGCACTGAATAAAAACGTAGTTTTCTGATGGATTATCGAGCCAAAGAAAACGTGCCGAGGGAGAGAATCGAACTCCCCACGCAAGGATTTTCAGTCCTTCGCTCTACCGACTGAGCTACCTCGGCACTTAAGAACCACCACATTAAGTGATGGCATGTTTTCTAAAATTCTTTACGCTCATTTTTCATAGTAGCGAAGTCGGACACCGACTGCCCGCCACCTTAATTTTCCATTTAGCGGGTCCGCCTCCGGCGGAAGCTACCTCGGCATTTAAAAGCCACCGTATCGGCGGCTAAATGCCATTTGCAATGTAGAGAATTATAGCATAGAGGCTTATTAAGGCAAGAAGATTTTGGGCTTTATTATTCTTCTATGTATACTTTTATGAAATTCTCATAATCTTCTATAGCCCCGCAGTCTTTATCCAGCATGAAGCAGACAGTAGGTTTAACTTCCCAGTAATTTTTTCCTTCTTCCGGTTTCCATGAATATTCGCCGTATTTTTTACGGTTGTAAACATCGTATAAAAGATTATTGAAGCTTAAACGCCCATCCTCGCCCATTTTAGCGGATTTTATATTTATAAAACATTTATTGAGCTTATTGTTGTAGTGGTTTTGGAATCCTGAACTTTTAGAGTCAAATCCGCTTTCTTTAAAAAATGCGCTGGCGGCCGCAAAACATTTATTTTGCAGCTCTACATTATCTGCCGTTGTCTTTGACACTGTTTCTTCAATAACCTTATGGTTATTTGTACCCGGAAGGAATAATACAAAATAATAGGCAACTGAAAGACTCATGATCATAAAACAAAGTAACAATCCGGCCTTAAACCAATTTTGCTTCATCCAGTTATTCATATTTAATCCTCCTTTTACGTAATGCCTGCCTGAATGTTTTCTCTTTATTTTTCTGCCGGCCCAGGGTATGAGCCTGGCAACAACATAGAGCGCATACGCAACCAACACCGTAAAACCTATTTTGTACAAAAAGGATGACTTTGCCATATGGGAATAAACTGTTTCTTTTGACTGTAAATTATCCCCATCCGGAACAGCGATAAAAAGCCTTCCGGCTAAAAAACCTTTCTCTGCGTGATTGTTTACGGCTATCGCTTTATGATGCTCAGCCAGCACAATAAGAAAAATTCCTGCCAGAAATATCAGAAACAATATAGTTTCTCTTGTTATGCTTTTTTTTGTTTGATAATTCATGATAAAAACGGGGAAATACCGGATTAGTTATTTGACCTGGCGGCATCGGCCGGGTTTTCCCTGCAAAGCATTGTTGTTACATAATCGTGTATTTTTTTGCTGTCGGCAGGTGAAATTTTGAAGAATTTTAAACCTACCACAAAAGGATAGTATGCGTTATCTCTGTCATTTTGCCATACTACCTTTGCCTTTGCGGTAATAGGTTCGGCTGTTTCCTCCAGTTTAAAATCCAAAGTAAGGCTCATACCCAAATCAAGCCTTTGGAGGATAGAAAGGCGCATACCGCCCTCTGAAATATCTTCGCATCTTGAAGACATGCCCAGGTGGCTCCCTAAAAGCCTGAAGCGGATAATCATTGATTTGTTTATCCGCGGATGCTTCCTCTGTTCTATCATCATTTTTTAATTTATCATATTCAGTTTTTATGTCAACTTATTATAAAAATATTTAGAAAAATATTTTCAAGATTACTGCCCTGGAGATGGTTTATTTGCTTTTTCAGGTTTTATGAATTGCATCCTGTAACCTTTCCTGAATTTTTTTACAATTTCGTCAATCTCAGCCTTTGGTTTATTCTTAAGCTTCATTGAAACAACATAAAAAGCATGCGTAACCGGTATGGACAAATTGCTATCATCACTGTAAAAGTCATCAACCATTAAAGCAATATTTTCGTAGTTTCCCGAGGAATAAACCTCTTTTGCCTTATCCGCCTCAATTATCGCTGCTCCTTCATAAATACCCTGGAGCAAAACGCGGCGCATGGTTCTGCCTTCTATATACCTGTTTAACAGCTTCCAGCCGTTTCCATCGTAAGGGCTTTCTCCATAAACCAATATGCTTGCTGTAATAAATAACCCAAGCAAAAATATAGATTTTTTCATAATTTACCTCCTCAATGAGCCCCGTTAGAGATTCTGTTTCTAACGGGGTGAGCGCGTGATTTTTTCAAGCTGGCTGGCGTAAGGCAGAAACGCAGAAAAAATCACAGTGCGAATTGATACTGAGGACGCGAGGAAAGAGCGTCCGAAGTATCTAAAATAACCGCATATTTTTCAAGCGCAAAGCCTGCTTCGCCAAGCGAGCGAGGCGAGCGGATTACCTTGGAAAAATGTTGACCTCATTTGAAAACAAAAAGCGGCTTAGATACCTAAGCCGCTTTAAAATTCTCATGCACATATATCCACATCTTTGATAATCATACTACCTTAGAGATTTTTTTCAACAAAAATGTGGGTATCCGTAAATTCAGATTTTGCTTTCTTCTCCGCCCTCCTTTGAAAGATAATACGGGCCATTTCCTTTGAGCCATTCCACAGGAACCCATCCGGACATGCCTTTATAAAATCCGGTAAGAATGGCAACATGAGCTCTGCCTTTTAAAGTTTCAGTGTCCAACACAATAACTTTTGTATCCTTGGTCACCCTTAACACGTCATAAGAATTAAGCAAAGTCATAAATGCAGTTTTATCCCGCATTCTATAAGCATAGATAAGGTCATCGCCTATTTTTTTATCCAGGGCAACTCCCAGTCTCTGCCACGAATATGGTCCGTGCAGGGTAACTTCATTGCCTATAGACTCTGATGCGTATTCAGCAAAAGTTGCATGAGGCATAAAACAGGAAAACACAAGCAAACCTAAGGAAAACATTAATATTTTCATATAAACACCCCCTCTTTAATACGCTACTTTAGAAATAACATATAAGGGGGAGTAAAAACAGACCAATTGAAGGCAATAATGAAAGCGTTTTCTTTTAAAAAAGGATTTGTTTTAAATTTTTGAAGCGATTTACCGTAAACAGGAAGGGTTAATTCTCTTCGTAGGAAGTAAGCTCTCCGTTAACAGCTTCCCACCTCATAATGTGCCAGGATTTTTCGCTTTCTGCAGGAAAAACTTCAACCTGTGCAGTATATAAAGGAAAGGCTATCGCAAGCTCTTTGGCGAAAGAAAAACTCGCTTTCTGTATATTGTTAAATGTCTCGCTTTTTCCGTTTGACTCCATTCTTATTGCGATGTGGCCATTCAGGCATTCGCCGTATATACCGCTAAAATACTCTCCCCACTTGGCTGCTGCCTCATCAAGAAAAGGCTTAAGGTCTCTGTCGCTGTATCCGGTCTGCACGACTGTATCAATTTTTAGCTTTTCCTGCGCATAGGAAAAAACGCCGATAGCGAGGGAAATAACTAAAGAAGTAAGGATTGTTATGTTTTTCATAATCAGCTTTATTTTAAGGCAATATGGCGGAAAAGGCAATATTTTTTATAATATTTACCATTTATGAAAAATAAAAACAACCGCCAGGATTATCATGAAAAACCCCACAACATAATTCCATTTGAGGCCTTCCTTAAGATACACTACGGAAAAAATTGAGAATACGATAAGCGTGATAACTTCCTGGATGGTTTTAAGCTGCGCAGCGGAAAACTGGTAATGTCCGATGCGGTTTGCGGGCACCTGGAAACAATATTCAATAAACGCTATAAGCCAGCTTACAAATATAGCAATCCATAAAGGCGAGTTTTTATATCTAAGGTGCCCATACCAGGCAAAAGTCATAAAAATATTGGAAACAACCAAAAGCGCTATAGTCTTCATATGCACCTAAGCCAAAAAGCGCTGACGCCAAAATGTCCGGCATCAGCGCTTTTTACTATTTTGTAAATTTCTATTCTACAGGTATCAGAATCTTACGGCCCGCTTTGAGCTTGTTGGGATTTTTGATAACGTTCTTATTAAGGTCATAAATATATTTCCATCTATGCCCTTTTCCCAATTCGCGTTCCGCTATTTTCCAAAGCGTATCGCCTTTTTTTATCGTATACTCCCTGGTTGAAACTTTAACTTCGCTTTCAACCGGCTCTTCAATTTCTTCAACGTACTTTCCTTCTTCAAGCTGCGTTGCGGCAGCGGGGACCCCTTCTCCGTTGTAAGGAATCATAACCTCTTCTACTTCCGCAATCATAAACTGGGCGTTCCTGTCTTTTTGCATTCCAGGAAGGTCAGTTACCGGCGCGACAGCGTCAAGTTTGCCTCTGCTTACTATCTTAATGCGTTCCTCAGGTATGCCGTTTTCAATCATAAAATTCTTGACTACGTCTGCGCGATTGCGGCCAAGCTTTAAATTATAGTTTTCTGAGCCTCTTGTGTCGCAATTACCGGTTATAAGAATATTTGTTTCCGGATTTTTGTTTAAAGTTCTTACAGCGCTCTCCAATATGCCTCTTGCGTCAGACCTCAATGAAGCGCTGTCAAAATCAAAATAGATTTTTACATTTTTAACTATTTTCTTGATTAAAAGCGACGGCCGTTTTTCCTGAGCCTGGGGGGGAGGCAGTTCTTCTTCTTTGTAATCAAAAATTATCTTATAAACATAAATGTAACCTCTGTTGCCCCACGGGCTTGCCTCACCAGGCGTTGTCGGCCACCACCAATAACCGCCCTTCTCATCTTTTACCGGCTCCGGCTTAGCATCAGTCGGCCACCAGGTAAACTTCTCCTGAAGCCGTTTTAAATCCTCGCTCTTTTTTCCCTCGTTGGTTCCTGCAAAAGCCGAGATTACAAAAACCGACAAAATTAAAATCGCCGAAAACAAACCGGCCGCACAAAACTTTCCTGCGTTAGATTTTGCCTGTGGTACTGATAAAAAACTTTGTTTTCTATGCATGATTATTCCACATTCTTCTGTAATTTTGACCAAGTCTGTTTGCCTACGATTCCGTCTGCTTTTAAACCATTTGCTTTTTGGAATTCTTTGATTGCTTCTTTGGTCTTTTTGCCGATTTTTCCGTCTATAGCTCCGGAATAAAATCCTGCGTTTTTAAGCGCTGCCTGGATATTCTTCGGTGTGACCCTTGAAATATCCACTTCCTGAGCGTTGACTATTTCCTCTGTTTCCGGCATTTTCATTTTGGATAATTTTTCTTCTAAATCGCGTATTTCCTCATCTTTGCTCTGTAATTGTTTCTCTAAGTCTGAAATTTTTGCCTGAAGATCTTCCCCTTCAGCGCCTTTAGCGGATTTTTTTGTTGTTGCGCATCCTGCCAAAGCGAAAATAATTACCGCTGTTAATAAAATTCTTGGAAACATCAAACACCTCCTTATATTTACTAAGATTAAAACTGACAAAAATTACTGAAAGTTTCCGGTTACTGCAGACGCGTCCTGAGTTAAATAGCTTTTAAGTTTTTCCCAGGTTTTCGGGCCGACTTTGCCATCTGCGGTTAAACCGTTCTTTGACTGGAACTCTTCAATAGCTTTTTTTGTTTTTGGGCCGATTTTTCCGTCAATGCTTCCAGAGTATAAACCAGCGCCTTTCAACGCTTTTTGGATATCTTCTGCTGTGGGCTTTCCAGGAACAGTCACTGTTGCTGCCGGTATCGGCGATGTTAAGACATCTTTTGTAACTGCCGGCGTAACAGGGGCCTGTGTTGCCGAGGAAGGCTGCGTTTCCAAAACGCTTCCGCCTTCAGGCATAATCATTTCTGATTCTGCTTCTGTCTGCGGTTTTTCCGCTTTCTTGGCGCAGGAAATTGAAAAGATCAAAACAAATATCATCAAAAATACAATTTTTTTCATTTTTTTCTCCTTCTGATTATCCGAATATTTTTTTAATTTATTCATACCTTATCTTGTTACAACCTGTTCATGCGGCTGGCGAAAATTCACCTCCTTGCGCTTGCATTATTAAGGAGCTTCCGACATATTCAAATGATGCTTAAATACTGATATAAGGAAATACTTAACGGCATTGATTGAGGAATACATCTGAGGGTTTCTCTGGTTTACTTTATTTTTTAGCCTTTCGGGTATTAACTCAATAAAAACTTATATTAAATCAAAATTTTACAGAAAATTCATAGATTGTCAAGGTTTTTAGCATAGGCGCGATATGCTGTTTTTATCTCTGAAAGCGTATCGCTGCCGAACTTATCAAGAAAACTTTCCATTACGGCTATGGCAGCCATGTTCTCGGCAATAACCGCACAAGCAGCTATCGCACAGGTATCGGAACGCTCAACTATGGCCTTTTCGGCTTTCTTGGTAATTAAATTCACGGAATTTAACGGCCTCCTTAAGGTTGCTATGGGTTTCATCGCTATTCTTAAAACAATGGGTTCGCCTGTTGAAATCCCACCCTCTATTCCTCCGGAATTATTACTTTCCCTGTAAAAACCTTTAGTTTTGGAATAATAAATCTCGTCATGAGAAACGCTTCCGCGCGCTTTGCCGTAATTAAAACCAAGCCCAACCTCAACAGATTTTACCGCGGGAATGCCCATAAGATAATATGCAAGTTTTGCATCAAGGCGGGCTTTGTAATCCATAAAAGAGCCGATACCAACAGGCATCCCCTCTATCCAGATTTCAATAATGCCTCCAAGGCTGTCTTTTTCTTCTTCTATTTTCTTAATTTCACTGATCATTAATTTTTCTTTCTTCGGATCAATTGAGTTAAGCTGCGAAGACTTTACTTTTGTTTTTATCTCAGAAACAGTTTTTGGTTTCACATCAGAAATAACGCTGCCCACCCCAACGGTAAAACTTGCTATATCTATATTGAAATTTAAAAGAAATTGTTTGCATACAGCGCCCGCGCATACCCTTGACGCAGTTTCCCGCGCAGAAGCCCTTTCAAGGATATTTCTAATATCGGATTCATTGTATTTAAGAGCGCCCGATAAATCAGCATGCGCCGGACGTGGTATAGAAAGAATAGGCAATTCATCTTTGTTCTGGGAAAATATTTTTACGTCTTTATTCCTGACCAGTATTGTTATCGGGCTGCCAAGAGTAATTTTGTTGCGCAAACCTGAGACAATTTCTGCTTTATCGCTTTCAATTGCCATTCTCCTTCCGCGGCCAACCCCTGACATCCGCCTTTTTAGTTCCTGGTCTATAAAATCCTGCTCTATGCGCACCCCCTTGGGAAATCCTTCTATGATAGCGCTTAAACATTCTCCGTGGGATTCTCCTGCAGTTAATATCCTCATTTCCACCTCCAATGAGCAGATAATTTGCGGCAGCCCGAAGGGCAAACGCAAATTATAGCGTCATCATTTTTATTCGCAAACAAAGCGTCTACGAATTTCCGCCGTCGCCTCGGCTTTGGCGGACAAGGGACCCAGCACTTATTTTTGTAACAGCATTTGTTTATAAGCCGAAGAATTACACTAAGAAAACTCTTTTGATTTAGTATAAACATTCTTTCAAAAATAAGTGCTGGGTAAATTCATCCTAATATTTTTCCTTCGCCTGCGGTGGCTTGGAAAAATATTGGCTTCATTTAAAAAATAATTCCTATAAATTTTATTATATGGTTTCCCCAAAAAAACATTGTCGCAGCAGCAAGCGATAAATACGGCAAGTATGGTATAAGATGGGATTTTTTAAAAATCATAGCCACGACAGAATAAAGGAGCGCAAAAAAAGGAGCGAGAAAGAATACGAAAATAACCGATTTTATTCCGAGGAATACGCCGACTACTCCCATAAAATCAACATCGCCAAGGCCGAGAGACTCTTTTTCTCCCTCTATTGATTCTTTCTTGCGAAACGCGAGATACAGGTTAATAAATATATCTCCGAACAACTTAAAAAGATATGTAAAACCTAATCCAAAAAGCAGGCCTCTTAAGGCCTTAAATATAGGCAAAAGCTTGGGATCAAAACGTACTGCACCTATTTTAAGGCAGTGAATTGTAGCCCTTATATCAAAAAGCAGGCCCACAGCAATAGCCAAGAAGCATAAATACGCCGGTATGGCGTGGTAATCTATGTCTATAGAAGAAACAACTATAAGAAAACAGAAAAAGAAAAGATATTTCGCCAGATTCCAGCAAATGCCGAAATGCGAGTAAAGGATGAGAAAAATTATTGCGGTGAGAAGCTCAACAAAAGGATACCGCAGGGAAATTTTTGCGCTGCAAAAACGGCATTTACCCCTTAACAGAAAATAACCAACGATGGGAATATTATCGTACCAGCGTATTGGTTTTTTACAGTGAGGGCAAAAGGAGCGCGGCTTAATTATTGACATATCTTTCGGAAGCCTGTAAATACAGACATTAAGAAAACTGCCGACGCATCCTCCCAGTATAAAAGCAAATATTTTCTCTAGCATATCTTGTTAATCTCCTTTTTTAAGGCATCCTCCATTTCGCAGACCGGGGCTTGTTTTTTGGCCCAGAACTCAAATGCATACACGCCCTGGTACAGCAGCATACCCAGTCCGCAGCAGGCAGAAAGCCCAAGCGATTTTGCATCTTCAACAAGTTGCGTCTGCCTGTTGTAAACTGCATCATAAACGTATAAGCCTTTACGAAGAAAGCTTTTATCAACAGGCGAAAGATCCCCCTTTTTCATTCCAACCGGGGAAGCATTAACCAGAAGGTTAACTTTACTTATTGTATCAGAAATCTGGGCATCTTGAATAAATTCTAGTTTTTTTTCCAGGTATGGATAGTCAATAAAACACGCGGAAAAATGCTTTTTTGCCGCTAAAATTGCGCCATCGCTTTTGTCGCATACAAATATCTTCTCAACGCCTGAGCCTTGCTCGCTTAAAGCTGCAATAATTGCCCTGCCTGCTCCGCCGCATCCAACAACAAGAGCGCGGCTGCCTTTTGGCGAAAAACCAAGGCCCTTTTTTAAAGATATCAGGAAACCCGGCGCATCCGTATTTATATAAGCAATACCCTTCCCTTCTCTTTTTACGGTATTTATAGCTCCGGATAATTCAGCGTAAAAAGGTTTTTCGTTTATGGTATCCGGGTATTTTTCTAATATCTCTTTGGCTCTGACTTTGTGAGGAATGGTTATGTTAAAACCGGAAATATCTCCCGCGCAAAAAACATTTCCTTCTGTATCCTTAAACTGCTTTTCCGGATTAAGCAGAAAATCTTTAAGGTCTTTGGGCTCAACTTCAAATAATTTATACTCTGCGTCTATCCTAAGTTTTTTAAAAGCTGCCGTATGCATGGCGGGAGAAAAACTGTGCTTTACCGGAAAGCCTACGAGGCCGAATATGAGGCGATTTATTTTAGCCATTATTATTTTGATTAATGGTTTTCCGTGCAGGTAACCTTATCAGGTTTAAAAATTAACGCCGATAAGGCTCCAGAAATAATTCCAGTGTCCGGCGTCGAAATAGTTAAATATGGGAAACCGGTCGCGAAGAAAAGTTTCAATTTCTTCTTTGGTGCGGAATCTTTTTTTCCCGTACTTGCTTTTTTTATCGTAAATAGGGTCGTAGACAAATGACCAGAAATGCTTCCAGTCGGAATCGGTGAATTTCCCAAATACATCAGGAATAAACTGCTTGAGGGATTCTTCTTTATCTATAAATGTCGTTCTTTTCTTTCTGGAAGGATTAATTTCCAGCTTTACATTTTCAGACCGGGTTTTTATCATTACAGAAAATTCATCAAAAAATTTTTTTATTTCATACTGGAAGGGAAGTTTATCCGTGTTGTTCCTGTAGTTTACGGCAACAACAACTATAATTACTACTACAACAATAGCAATTATATTTACTAGGTATTTCATACTTGCAAATCAGCCTAACCTGCTTAACGCATCAAGATAGGCCTTGGCAGAAGCTTCCAGAATATCAGTGCTCGCGCCCTTACCGTGGATATACCTGGCCTTAGCCTGTATCTCAACCCGGGCAAGCCCCTGAGCGTCCCTGCCTTTTGTTATTGCTTCAAGGCCATAAGTAATAAGCTTTGTTTTTATTTTTGTGATTTTGTCTATGGCTTTATAGCAGGCATCTACCGGGCCGTCTCCGCTTGATTTTGCCTCATATATTTTCTTTTTATATTTTATTCTTACTGTAGCTTCCGGTTTCACGTCCGTGCCGGTAAAAACCCTGATAGAAACAAGCTCATAGCCTTTCCGCTTTTCCCTTGTTTCTTCTTCAACCAGGGCGACAAGGTCATCGTCAAAAATTTCTTTTTTCTTGTCAGCGAGGTCCTTAAATCTTTTAAAGATCAAATCTACTTTTTTCTCATCAAGTTTAAGCCCCAGGTTTTTCAGCCTTGCGATAAGAGCGTGGCGGCCGGAGTGCTTGCCCAGAACCAAACCGCTTTTCTCCATGCCAACGTCTTTTGGGTCAATTATCTCGTAAGTTGTTCTTTTCTTTAAAACCGCATCCTGGTGTATGCCGCTTTCATGCCGAAAAGCATTGTCTCCTACTATTGCCTTATTGGGAGGGACAATAAATCCGGTAAGCGTGCTTACGGCCTTTGAGGTGCGGCAAAGCTCTTTTGTGTTTATATTATTGTAAAACTGGCCGAACACATCGTGCCTGGTTTTAAGCGCCATAACTATTTCTTCAAGGGAAGCGTTCCCTGCGCGTTCTCCTATTCCGTTTATTGTGCAATGTATCTGCCTGGCCCCGCCTAAAATTGCAGAAAGGGAGTTAGCGCTTGCCATGCCCAGGTCATCATGGCAATGTATGGAAATTACAGCTTTATTTATGTTCGGAACATTGTTGGTTATTGATGAAATAAGGGAACTTATCTCATGGGGATAGCTGTAGCCTACCGTATCCGGGACATTAATAGTTTTTGCGCCTTCGTTTATGGCAGTTTCTATTACTCTAAACAGAAAATTTTTATCCGTGCGTGTTGCATCTTCCGGAGAAAATTCTATGTCGCTAAAATAATTACGCGACAGTCTAAGCGCGTATTTTACCAGATCAATGATTTCATCTTCAGCTTTTTTAAACTTATACTGAAGATGTATTTTTGAAGTAGCAAGAAATACGTGTATGCGCGGGTTTCTAGCCTTTATCAGTGATTTATGCACTGCTTCTATGTCAGCCTTAACACACCTGGCAAGGCCGCAAACAACGCATTTCTTTACACTGCGCGCAACAGAGTTGACTGCATTAAAATCTCCCGGGCTTGCGACAGGAAAACCTGCCTCAATTATATCCACTCCCAGCTTTTCAAGCTGAAAAGCCACTTCAAGTTTTTGCTCAGCAGTTAAAGAAGCTCCTGGAGCCTGCTCTCCGTCGCGTAGTGTTGTATCAAATATTAATATTTTTTCCATTTTTTCTTCGCTTTGCTCAGCAGTTTACAGTTTACGGTTTACAGTGTACAGTTTTATACTGTAAACTGTACACTGTTCACTGTAAACTATATCTATTTCTTCATCCAGGGCATCATTTCACGTAACTGTTTTCCTACTTCTTCAATTTTGTGCCCGTCGCCTGCTTTTAAAAGGCCGTCAAAATTCTTTCTGCCGGTTTCGTTCTCGTTTATCCATTCTTTTGCGAATTTTCCTGAACGGATTTCTTTAAGAATCTTCTTCATCTCTTTTCTTGTTCTTTCGTTAATTATGCGCGGGCCCCTGGTCAAATCACCATAGCAGGCTGTATTGGAAACTCTGCGGCGCATTCCGCTGATACCATACTCCTGAATCAAATCAGTAATAAGTTTTAACTCGTGCAAAACTTCAAAATAGGCAATTTCCGGCTGATAGCCTGCTTCAACCAATGTGTCAAAGCCTGCCTTAATCATTTCCGAAACCCCGCCGCAAAGAACTGCCTGCTCTCCGAATAAATCTGTTTCTGTTTCCTCCGCAAACGTAGTTTCAATAACGCCCATACGCGTGCCGCCTATTGCCTTTGCGTAAGCAAGCGCAATCTGCTTTGCCTGGCCTGTTGCATCCTGCTGCACGGCAACCAGACAAGGGACGCCTTTTCCCTCTTCATACATTCTCCGAACCAAGGCACCCGGCCCCTTTGGAGCAACCATGAATACGTCAACTTTCTTCGGCGGTTTAATTTGTTTAAAACGGATGTTAAAACCATGAGAAAAGCAAAGAGCTTTTCCTTTTTTTAAATTATCCTTAATACTTTCGTTATAAACCTTTGCCTGTACGTGATCCTGGGTAAGAATTTGTATTATGTCGGCCGCTTTTGCCGCTTCAGAGGCAGAAACCGGATTAAACCCGTCTTTTTTTGCCTGTTCGTAATTAGGGGTTCCTTGCATTTCTGAAACCACGACATTACAGCCTGAATCGCGAAGGCAAAGCGCCTGGCCGCGGCCCTGTATGCCGTAGCCTATAATTGCGATAGTTTTTCCTTTTAAAAGATTTAAATCAGCGTCTTTGTCGTAATACACCTTTGCCATGTCAAACCTCCTTCTGGTTTTTCTTAATTTACAATACACAAACCACAAATCACAAACAATATACAATAAACAATTCCGAAATCACAAAAGTATGTATGTTTATTGTGATTTTGGTATTGTGATTTGTTTGTAATTTGTACATTGTAATTTGTGATTTTTAATCCACGTTTTCTCTAAGCTATAGCTAACTTCCCGGTCCTGACCATTTCCTCTATCCCGAATTGCTGTAAGGAAGATAAAAGCTGTTTTATCTGGTCCTGATCCCCCATTGCCTCAATTATAGCTGCATCAGCCTTACGGGAAACAATCTTGGCCGCATATTTGTCTAAAACCGATTCTATCTTTGCTTTGTCTTTTGAAGAATAATTTATCTTTAAAAGAACAAGCTCCCTGTCTACGTGTTCTTTTTTCGTAAAATCTGTCACAGTAATAACATCTATTAATTTGTTAAGCTGCTTTTTAATCTGCTCAAGTATTCTTTCATCCTCAGCCTCAACAACCATTGTCATATAGGATATTTCAGGGTCAAGCGTTTCGCTTACAGCAAGAGAGGCAATATTATAGCCTCTTGCGCTAAACAGCCCTGCAACACGCGCAAGAACTCCCGGTTTATTTTCAACTGTAACCGATATTGTGTGCCTCATATTTGCTCCGCTTGAAATCAAACATCAAAAATCAAATATCAAAATGGCGATGTAAAATGCAAAAATTTAAAACATTTTTAATTTTGATATGTAGTTTTGATTTTTGCATTTTGATTTTTTATTTTTCTACGCCATTCCGCCTATCATTCTGTTTATTGCTTCTCCCGCAGGAACCATAGGAAAAACATTTTCCTCTTCGTCCACATGAAAATCAATAAAAACAACATTATCTATTGATATTGCTTTTTCCAGAGCCTTGCGCACTTCTTCTTTTTTTGTAACGCGTATGCCGACCGCGCCGTAGCTTTCGGCAAGCTTTACAAAATCCGGGCCTGATATACAGGTATAAGAATAGCGTTTTTTGTAAAATAATTCCTGCCACTGCCGGACCATGCCAAGATAGCCGTTATTTAATATCACAACCTTTACATTTATTTTATTGCAAACGCAGGTGGCTAATTCCTGTATATTCATCTGTATGGAGCCGTCCCCCGCTATGTCAAAAACTGTTTTTTCCGGGCAGCCTATTTTCGCGCCCATACTTGCAGGGAAACCAAAACCCATTGTACCCAGCCCTCCGCTTGAAATAAAACTGCGCGGATTCTGGTATTTATACCACTGCGCAGCCCACATCTGGTTTTGGCCGACTTCCGTTGTTATAATCGCCTCTCCTTTTGTAATATCGTAAATCTCTTCCATTATATACTGGGGGCTTATTCTTTTTTTATCCTTATAGGCAAGAGGGTATTTTTTCTTCCACCCTTCTATGGTTTTAAGCCATGCCGTTGTATCGCAAGGCTCTTTTATTTCCTCAAGCAACTGGCCCAAAACATGCTTCACATCCCCTACAACAGGAACATCAACTCTTACGTTCTTGCTTATGGAAGAAGGGTCAATATCTATGTGGATAATTTTTGCATGCGGAGCAAATGCGTCAATTCTTCCGGTAACCCTGTCATCAAAACGTGCGCCAACCGCAATAATTAAATCCGCTTCCATTATCGCGTGGTTTGCGTAAGCTGTTCCGTGCATGCCAAGCATGCCCAGAGAAAGCTCATGCGTTGTCGGAAATCCTCCAAGGCCCATTAATGTCATTGCAACGGGAGCGTTAAGTTTTTCCGCAAGCTCTTTAAGCTCACGGTGCGCGCCTGAAAGCACCACTCCTCCGCCTGCGTAAATAACCGGCCTTTTTGAAGAAACTATTATCCTGGCGCTTTTTTTAATCTGTCCCGGGTGGCCGAAATAAGTAGGCTTATATCCGCGTATTACAACTTCATCAGGCCATATGAATTCCACATCCTGCTGCTGCACATCAACAGGTATATCAATAAGCACAGGCCCCGGCCTACCTGTTCGCGCAATATGGAAAGCCTCTTTTATGGTGCGCGCCAAATCACGGGCGTCTTTTACCAGATAATTATGCTTGGTTATTGACCTTGTTATCCCTGTGACATCAGCTTCCTGGAAAGCGTCGTTTCCTATTAATGATGTTTTTACCTGGCCGGTTATGGCTATCATTGGAATAGAGTCCATGTAAGCAGTTGCAATGCCGGTAGTTAAGTTTGTCGCGCCGGGTCCGCTTGTTGCAAGGCAAACTCCGACCTTTCCTGTTGCCCTTGCATAACCGTCAGCCATGTGCGCAGCTGCCTGCTCGTGCCTGGGAAGTATAAATTTAAAAGGGGCATCAAAAAGAGCGTCAAAAATAGGCAACACCGAACCTCCGGGATAGCCGAACACAACCTCAACGTTTTCCTTAAGTAAACTTTCAATTAATATATTTGCGCCTTTCATATTAGCCTTTATTTATTGCGGGTTTTAAAGCTTAACCAAAGCTTTTTTACGATAATATATGCCGGCCCGACAATGGGATAGATTATATCACTTAAGCGTTAAAAGACAATAATTGCTTTTTTGGTTAATTTTGGCAAAAAGGCAGGCGTTTTAACGTTATTTGGGAAGCTTATCCAGGTATTCGTCTATAGCTTTTACGCCCTGCTCATCGTTATCTTTTTTATACAGTTCCCTGGCCTTTAGGAAATTTTCCTTCGCATCCAGAAACTGCGTAAGCGAGTAGTAAACTATGCCCAAACCACTGTAGGCAGGAGCATATTCCGGATTAACTTTTATGGCTTTTTTGAAGTAATTTATCCCTTCCTGATATTTTCCTATTGAAGAATAAGCATAACCCAGGCCGTTTAAGGCGTCCAGGTTATTTTCTTTAATTTTTAGCGTTTTTAAATAGTATTCAATGCCTTTATCGTAGTTTCCTAAATTACCGTAGGCATAACCCAGGCCGTTTATGGCATCCGCATAATTCGGAGAAAGCTCAATTGCTTTCTCGAAATACGGCAAAGCCGCATCGCACTGGTTTTTATAACAATAAGCGTAGCCCAAGCCGTAATAGCCTTCGGCAAATTCAGGGTCTATTTTAAGCGCCTTTTCAAATTCGGCGATTGCTTCGTCATATTTTTTTTCTTTAAAATAACCTGTGCCTTTCTGGAAATCTTCCTGCGCCTCTTTCACCTCGCCCAGGGAAATAGTTTTTTTCTGCGGGAAAGGCTCAAAATTTATTTTCTCTTTTACGGGTGGAGGCTCTTTTTTCACTTCCAAAGGCTTTGTCTGCTCAACAGGCATAATTTTATTGCCATCTATGCTTTCTATGTCGTTAAGGTAATAGGTGACAGGTATACCGATTATATCCACTTTTATGGCTTTATCGTTGCGCTCAACAATTTTTCCTTCCACGGTTTTTCCGGTTTTAAAAACTATTGTCTCCGCATAAACAGGAGCAAAAAACGCTAAAACCAATAATAAAATACAAATTACCGTCTTCATATTGTTTTATTTTAACCTAAAAAATAAATTTTCCAAATGCATTTTTTCCCAAAGAGCAGCCCTTTTTTTCATAAGAAACTTCTCATTCACAGAGACAAAGGGCCGGGAATGCTTAAAATAAAAATTTTTTAGCTCAAAACGGAAAATATAAGCCTGCTTCTATGCGCTTTTCCTCTGCGGCTTTTGCGCGGATAAAAAAATTCCCCCCGGAAGGCAGGCGTTTTGAAAAAGTAATTTGCAGGCCCAACGGCTTTCCTTTTTTATTTATAAGCTCAAAAAGCAGCTCTTTATCCTTGGATAATTTTTTATTCAACATAAAAATCCAGGTTAATTTTCCTCTTTTGGAATTAAGCGTAATTTTAAACCTGTCTTTTAGATATTTACACCTTCCATAAAGAGAAATAGATTTTACTGAGTCTTTTTTAAGCCCTATTGTTAAATCCAGGTTTTCTTCGCCAAGCGATACAGCTTTATTTGTCAAAGCAACATCAAACTTAATCTTATCCTTGCTTGAGCCCTCAACCATAAAATTAAGCGAATTTCGGCAGAATTCCCAGCTACCCTCAAGCACAAGGCAGCTTATTATTTCTTTTTTGAGAAATTTTTTCTTATAAAAAAGCAGGATATTGTTTTCCTTTGTAACCTGCCAGTTGTTCCCGAAAGAAAATTCATCAAAATCGCTGCTTGTTTTAACTTCAAAAATCAGATTATTTAACTTATCAACTTTCCAGCGGCCTGAAAGCATAAGTTGCCTGCGGCTGTAGAGTTTTGGAGTGGTTCTTTTAAGTATTTTAAAACTTATACAGCTTTTGGAAATTTTTTCTATTTTGGCGGAAAAACTTAAGCTTTGCCCGAAAAATGAACTGTATGACTCATTTGTAATAAATGTAAGGTTGCCGTTTGGTATGCTCCAGGTGCCCTCTATTTTAAGGCTGTGCGGAAGTTTGGTTGTTGCTGAATGAGGCGGGTGATAGAAAAGCTCGTTATTTCTTAACTCAAAATAAGCTTTAATGTTTTTCTTAGGCATTATTTTATTGCTCAGTATCACGTTACACGTCTCACGTATCACGTCTTTTTTCATAACGTGTTACCTGCTACGTATTACGTGTTACGCGAAACAACACTAACCGCGTATTAGATTAACGCAACCAATTTTAATCTGTTATTCTAAATTTGAAAAGTTACTTTCCTTTGGAGTCTTTAAGAAGTTTGTATTCTACGGAG
>JAQTUC010000007.1 GCA_028710385.1 Candidatus Omnitrophota bacterium | reverse complement strand
TCATAGCCACCTCCCCTTTAGAAACAGGTAAATACCAGAACAATTTACCTTTTGTTTAATATTACCATATTTTCAAAGTTTTTGAATTTTTCTTTTGGAAGGTTAAAATAGCCTATTTTAAGGCGGGGAAATTCTTTGTTTAGAATATTTACAAGAGCGGTTACGCCTTGCGGGGTAAAATCCCTGCTCCTTAATACTTCAAAGTAAAAATCAGGGTCTATGTTTAGATTACGCATCTGTAGCATATCCACGCCTGTATTTTTTATGAATTTAAGCAGGGCTTTTATTTCTTCTTTTGAATCAGAAAAGCCGGGGAATATAAATAAATTTACCGAAACGAATTTATTGTGTTTTTTTGCAGTTTCAATTGACCTTAAAACATCGCTGAATTTATAATTCAAAGGCCGGAAATAGCGGTTGTAAAATTTTTCCTGCGGGCTGCTTAAGCTTACGCGAAAAGAATCAATGCCGGCCCTGCAAAGTAAATCAATTTTCCCGGGCATGCTTGCGTTTGTATTCATATTTATTGTGCCGCAAGCGGTATTTTCCCTTACTTTGCTTATAGCTTCCGCGATAGTGTCAGCGTAAAACAAAGGCTCCCCCTCACAGCCCTGACCGAAGCTTGCTATTGCTTCGCGCGCCGAAGTTAGATGGTTATACATTACCTCATAAAGCTCTGAAACGCTTGGCTTAAAGCTTATCCTGTTATGGGACGCTTCGCAATCAGACTCCTGATAAGAAAGACAACCTATGCAGCGGGCGTTACAAACGCGCGAAGTAGGCATTGGCGCTTCCCATCTCTTTAGGAAAAAGTTTTTTGCGGCGAGACAGTTATAGTTTAAGGCGCAGTTTGATAAATGCCTTACAAGCCTGTTTTGCGGATAACTCTTTAAAAACCTTTTGACCTGCTTTCTTATAATGCTGCCATTGTAAAAATGCGGGCTCTGGCGTATTCTTCTATCTATACGCGCTGCAGCGACATATACGTTACTGCCAACTACCCCGCAGGCAGCATAAGCCCAAAGAGGGAGCCTGCCTTCGCCCGATTTTACAATTGCCGGATTATACAGCCTTAAATATGCCGGAATGATAAATGCGGCAACAGCGAATACCGGATTACCCTCAAATTCAAAAAGCGGCGTAAACTCTCCTGTTTTTTCGTTAAAACCAACCGGAATGCGGTTTGGAAGATAAAACAACGAACTTCCTTCGGGAATTTTTATCAAATCATTTTCTTTGGGCTTTTTAAAAAGATTAAGGCTTGAAACAGCCATTTTAAGGAACGGATGCCTGTGGATTTTACCTTTTTTATCTGAAAAAAGAAGATGCGGATGGTTCATTGGTTGGCCGTTTCAGCCGGATAAGCTTTTTATTTATTTTTTTAAGGGAATTTGATTGTACGGATTTTTTTGTCCGGCTGGTTGTTTTGCCTGAACGTAAGCGCGCAGCCGCAAAGTGATAACCTTATTGCCTTTACAAAGCAACTTCACCTCTACAATCGTCAGACCCTTATACTCTGCCGGATTAAATTCAATCTCAACCTTGGAAAAGCCTTTTTCCTTTATTAAATCTACCTCAACGCATTCACACATGCTTACCGCGCTGTAGACTTCTTCTTTTATATCGTAGGTTTTTGTAAATACCCTATCCGGCGGTATTATTCCTATATTATACTCAATGGTAGATTCTTGATCCTCAGCCTGTACGAGGAAACAGGAACTGATTGAAAAAAATAATATAAATATCTTTAACTTATCCATAGTATTACAAGCCCCAAAAGTAAAAACAGTAAAAACATTAAAAATTTTATTCCGCCCATATTATCTTTTAAAAAATTATTGAATTTCTGGGAGCTAAAGCCCAAAAGTGAAAGCGCAAAAATAACTACAAGAGGAAGTATGAACATAAGGTTATAGATAACAAGGTAGCTAAAGGCTATGGCGCGCATATTTGTATTTTTTAGGATGAGTACAATTGTGGGCAGATATACCTGGCCGGTGCAGGCGCCCTCAAGCAAAGACACAAAAAATCCTACTACAAATGCGCTGACTGCAAGGCTAAGCGCTCCTTCATCCTGTTTTTTGCGTAAATGCCTGCCTATTATTTCATTAATGCGTTTTTTGAAAAAGTGCGGCAGCTGCAAAACCATACCGTCTGTCTGTTTTGTTCTTTTGAATTTAAAAAAGTCGTAGAGCGCCAAAGCGGACAGAATAAAACAAAACGCTGCGATAAAATAATAGAAAATTTTTATAACCGAATAGAAATTAGTCAAAGAATAAAGAAAATTAAAAAAACCAAGGCCTATAAGAAGGTACGTGAGAAATACGGCAAAACAGTAAGAAGTGCCGACGTAAATTATTTCTCTCCTCCTGTATCCGTACACCGCGAGAAAAGAGACGAAGAAAACAATTACCGCAAAAGCGCACGGATTTATTCCATCTATCAGTCCGCTGATAATAACCGTAAATATTGAAATCTTTTTAAATACCTGAAGAAGGTCCACTTTAAGAAATCCTAAGGGCCCTGCCTTGGCTTTTAAAGTTTCTTCTATTGAGTTAACCAGTTTGGTTTTTATCTCTTCCTTTCCTATAAGCAGCTGATCGCCCACCAGGACAGAAGGCACGTAGCCGTCGTCATTTCTTAGGCGCACGCTTAATGTTACAAGTTTCATAAGGTTAGCGGAATTGTTTGAGGTCTCAAGCTCTTCCCATATAACTTTACCTTTATATTTTTCTTTTATCGGCGGCAGGAATTCTTTCTCCAATTCCATGCATATCTTGCAATGGACAGAATAAAAAACAATTACAGTAAGCTTACCGTTCCCGCTGGGCGTGGCCTTGACCGCCTCGGTTGTTATATTCCCAACGGCCTTTGCGGGGGTATCCTGCGAGTTGGCGTAAACAGGCATAATTACCAGAGCTAAAACTAATAATATGCGTTTCATAAGAATAGATTATACCAATCATATTGTAAAAATCTATAAGTAAATTTTAAGCACGAATATCCACGAATCATTCGTGGAAATTCGTTTCCAATTCGTGGCCATTTGTGTTAACAAATTTATAATGAAAAATGGCTAATTTATTGTAGAATATATACCTATGAACCCCGCCTTTCCTCAGAATGTCTGCTAAAAACACATAGGAAGTTTAGCAGGAAGACGGGCTCAATGGTAGTATAATAAATCGTATCAATTCTCACTAAATAGCAAAATGACGCCTACAAAAAATAGCATAAGGAAGAGCGGGGTAAAAATCTATCTTGCCAAACACTGCGGCTTTTGTTTCGGGGTTAAACGCGCTATAAAAATAGCCAAAGAAGCCGGTGTTAAATATAAAAATGTCTACATAAAAGGCGAATTGGTGCATAACGAAGGCGTATGCGAAGACATAGAAAAATCAGGCATAAAAAGGGCCGATTTTCTTAATAAATTGCCGCCCCGCTCAAATGTAATCATAAAGGCGCACGGTGAGCCTCTTGAAACTTACGAAAAACTTAAAGCTATGGATTTAAACATTGTAGATGCAACGTGTCCGATGGTAAAAGATATACATAAGAAAGCCAGGGAGCTTGAAGAAAAAGGTTATCAGGTTGTTATCGTCGGCGACAGAAACCACGAAGAAACCAAAGGTATACTTGGCAATATAAAAAACGGAATAATCCTGGAAAATAAAGACGAGGCCGTCAGGTTCCAGGAAGACATAAAAAATAAAATAGGCGTCATCTGCCAGTCAACGCAGACGCTGGAAAACGTAGTTGAAGTGATTAACCGGCTTGCAAGGCATGCGGAAGAACTCTTGTTTATAAATACAATATGCAACCCCACGCGGCTGCGCCAGAGAGAGATAGAAGAATTATCTATGCGATGCAAAGCAGTATTGGTTGTAGGCTCAAAGAAAAGCGCAAATACCAAAAGGCTTTATGAGGCAGCTAAGAAAATAAATAAAAATTCTTTCTGGATAACTTCGCAGTATATAAATAAAAATAACTTTCGCAGATTCACGTCCATAGGAATAATAGGCGGCGCTTCAACCCCGGTTGAGGTTTTAGAAACAATAGCAGGGAGACTAAATGAGACTTATGATTTTTCAAGTCATAGACGCAGAAAAATCATGTAGTAGAATTTAGCCTTTGGCATCTACCTAAATAAACATATTAAGGTAAATGTCAAGGGTCAATTCGCACTGTGATTTTTCCTACAATGTTTTATGGCTTGGAAAAATCACGTGCTCATTGAGGAGATTAAATGATTTATAACTTCAAAGATACAAACGGCACATTTACGGTAGAAAACCCGCAAAAATATAATCTTTATTTTCCTCTTACAAACGCCAAAGGCACAATATTAAGCGCCATAAGCCCGAATCTTGCCGGAGACATCAAGGAAGATAACGACCATTTCCTCCTGCAACCTGCAAGCGTTGAAGACGTAAGGAATAATCTACTCTGCCGCAGGGAATTTTTTATAAGGGCCGGCAGAGAAATTGTGCGCTGCTCTTATCCCTATAAAGATATTGCCGAATACGGATTGCTTTACCAGAAAATTATAAAAAGAACGGAAAAATTGAATATAGAAATTCTTAATTTCATCCCCTGGAATCTGGGCGTTGAAGTAATGCAAATAAAAGTAAAGAATACATCGCAAAAGGAATTAAGCATAACGCCCACTTCTTTCATGCCTGTGTTTGCCAGGGCAGAAAAAAATTTGCGCGATCACAGACACGTAACCAGCCTCTTAAACAGGGTTGAACTGGATAAATACGGAATATTCGTAAAGCCTGCGATGGTGTTTGACGAACGCGGGCATAAGGTTAATGAAACAATATACTTTGTTTTAGGCTACGAGGGAGAAAAAATTGCGCCGCAAGGCCAGTTCCCCACGCTGGATTATTTCTTCAGGGAAGGAAATGTGATAAACCCGGCCGCTATCACAGAAGATACAAAACCGGCAACGGAGAAAAAAACTGAATTTGACGGAAAAGAAGCATGCGCAGCTTTAAGGTTTCGGGAAAAAAACCTAAAGCCCGGGAACGAAGCAGAATTCTTCCTTATAATGGGCATGGATAAAAACATTAAAAACATCCACGATACTTTTTCAAAGCTTGATTCCCCGCAAAAAATAGAAAAATCTTTTGAGGAAACAAAAAAATACTGGCTTAATTGCCTTTCAGGTTTAAGTTTTGACTTTAAGGATGACGCCTACAATAACTGGCTCATCTGGGTTAAGCTGCAGCCAACGCTCAGGAAACTTTTCGGCTGCTCATTCCTCCCCCACTTTGATTACGGTAAGGGCGGGCGCGGCTGGCGCGACCTCTGGCAGGATGCGCTTGCGCTTCTTTTAACGGAAAACGCGAAAGCGAAAGAACTTATATTACATAATTTTAAAGGCGTGCGCATTGACGGGTCAAACGCAACAGTTATAACAAGCAAAGGGGAATTTATACCTGACAGAAACCGTATCAGCCGCGTGTGGATGGACCACGGAGTGTGGCCCTGTCTTACGTTATCTTCCTATATACATAAAAACGCTGATTTGGAAATCTTACTGGAAAACACAACTTATTTCAGGGATTGTCAGTTAAAAAGAGCGAGAGAAATAGATTCCGGATTTAAACAAGCAGACAGCCTTCTGCGGACAAAAAGCGGCAAGGTTTACCAGGGCACAATATTGGAACATATCCTTGTGCAAACAGTGGTTCAATTTTTCAATGTAGGTAAGCATAACATAATCAGGCTTGAAAATGCCGATTGGAATGACGGTTTGGACATGGCTTCTGTAAACGGCGAAAGCGCAGCTTTTAGCTTTATGTATGCGCATAATCTGGCCGATATCTGCGCCTTACTAAAGAAGTTAAGAACAAGGACAAAAACAATTTCCCTGCTTAAGGAGCTTAAAATCCTTCTTGATGGCCTGAATGAAACAGCGGATTATGCCGATTACAGGAAAAGGCAGAAAAAACTTAAAGATTATCTTGGAAAAACAATAAGCATAAGCGGCGAAAAAATTAAAATAAAAATAGACGACCTTATCCGCGACCTGGAACAAAAATCAGCCCATATGAAATCCTGGCTGAGGGCAAAAGAATGGCTCAGCGACGGATTTTTTAACGGCTACTACGATAATAAAGGAAACCGGGTTGAGGGCAAACATAATAAAACCATACGCGTGATGCTTACATCCCAGGTGTTTGCCATTATGAGCGGTGTTGCTTCAGATAAACAAATAAAAGATACCTGGGTTTCAATAAAAGAACACCTTTACGATAAAGAATTAAGGGGCTTTCGGCTTAACACTGATTTCGGCGGTTTATATCTTGATTTAGGCAGGGCTTTCGGCTTTTCTTACGGAGATAAGGAAAACGGCGCATTCTTCAGCCACATGGTGGTTATGCTGGCAAATGCACTATATCGCCGCGGCTTTGTAAAAGAAGGATTTGAAGTAATGCAGTCTATTTACAATATGGCGGTAAGCGAGCAGGCGAAAATTTATCCATTGGTACCGGAATACTTTAACAATGAAGGCCGCGGACTTTACCTATATCTTACGGGTTCAAGCTCCTGGTACATATACACGCTGCTTGAAGAAGCTTTGGGCATAAAATTTAGTTATGGAGACCTTGTAATCAACCCTAAATTGGTGCCGCAGAATTTCTGCAATCATACCATAGAAATAAAATTCAACCTGTCCGGGAAACTTATAAAAGTAGCCTACATCGCAAAAAACACCGCTAAATCTTTCTACGAGATAAAAGATATATTTTTTGGAGAGAAGAAAGTTATCAGAGAAAACTCAAATTTTCTTATAAAGCGGTCTGAGCTTCTTAAGAATCCGGAAAAAACCATAAAAGTATATTTGCAGTAAGCGCTCTACCTTAAGCTCCCTAACAGCTACGCCTGAAATGAAAAAAATATTAATTATTTTAATAATTGCTATCAGCTTTTATCTAGCGATAAATTTTGTTTTAAGCATTCTGCTTCCGGAAAAAATAAATAAAGCAGCCAAAGACTTTGTTGAGGATAATTTCGGCCGCAAAATTACAATTTCGCACATAGATGTAAATATCCTAAGGGGAATTTACTTAAAAAACGCGACAGTGTTTGAAACAGACAGGAAAACCCCTTATTTAAAAGTAAAAACAATCCGCGTCAGCCCATTTTACCCCTCATTCTTAAGCAGCAAAAAAATACTTCTTTCAATAAATCTGGAGGGGGTTTATTTTACTCTTAAAAGAAACCCCGATAACACCTTTAACCTGCCGCAGATAAAAGCAGCAGAGGCCGCAAATACCGGCGAAGCAAAAGAATTAAAAAATAGCGCTAAGGATATATTTCTGGTTAAAAGCTTCTCAATCAAAAAACTAAACCTTGATTTTGTGGATACAACAGCCGCTTTTAATAAAAGCCTTAAAGATATAACTGTTTTTGCGGATTTACAGAATTACCCCAAAATAACTTCTAAATTGTCCTGGCAGGATAAGCTGACAGTAAATGCAAAATACAATTCCTCATCCAAAGAACTCAGGGCTTCTGTTATGCTCAAAGAAATCCAATTAAATGAATTTAATAATTATTTCCCTAAACTGGCCCTTAAAAACGGCTATCTCAAAGATGCCAGGGTTAATATTGAAGGTATTGAAAATTATTCCATAAAGGCAGATGCGAATTTAAACAACATTGAACTGGCAAAAGAAAAAGCCGAAATAAAAGGGGATATCCATACGGTTATGCAATTCAATACCGGCAAGGAAGGCCTTGTCTATAGAATTTCCGGAAATTTAACCAATGGCGAGCTTAAACTTCCTCCTTATCTGGAGAATTTAACAGCTATGGAAGCCGCATTTACTTTTGATGGCAAGAAATTACAACTTAGCAATCTTACGGCAGGGCTCTTGACAGAAGGCACGGATAAGGAAAAGGAAACGCAGATAAAAATTGCGATAGATGCGGCAGCAGAAGTTAACTTTGAGACTTCGCAGGTTGCCATAAAGGCAAAAGCGAATCCTCAGCTTTCCGATTTTATAAAAACTCTAAAAAATCTAAACATAAACAACCTTAAAGCCCTGAAAAATTTTAATTATGAGGACGGCGGCAGTTTAAGCCTGGATGCGGATATTAAAACCAGCCTGAAAAATGAATCTTTTGAGTATTACATAGATTATAATCTAAAAAATGCCGGCTATAAGGAACTTAAAAATATCCGGGCAAAAGGTTTTATAGCAAACAATAAGTTTCTGGCAGAAGAATACTCATTCAGGCATAAGGGCATCTTATGGCAGGGCAAACTTGAGTTAAATGGTTTTAATTCTCCCGACATCCGGCTTACCGCAAATAACGAGCTGCTCAATGCTGTTCTGACCGCAAAACAACTTGATGGCCTGCTCGCAATAAAGGATTTAACAATTAAAACCAAAAACTCGCATTTAAAATCCGAGGGCGGCTATCACAAAGAAAAAAAGGAACTTGAATTGCAGGGACTTGCGTATATTGAACTTAGCGAAATCATTCCGCTCCTGGATGCTTACGGCATAAAGATACAGTGGCTTAAAAAGGCTGATCCGTCAGGGGCGCTTAATACAAAGTTTTTAATAAAGGGGCCGCTTAACCCGAACGAATGGCAGGTTAAGCTCGCCGGCCTTGGCGAAAAACTAAAAATTTACGGCATTGACGCCAAAGAGGCAAAGCTTGAGCTTTACAGAGACAAAGATTTGTTAATTATGAGCCCGCTTGTTGCAGATGTTGCGCAGGGGAAAATTGACTTACGCGCAAAAATAGATTCCGTAAACAAAAAACTGGTAATAAACACTCTTATAACCGACCTGGATCTTGAGGTTCTAAGAAAAGAACTTAAATTAAAAAACAGCTCCTTAAGCGGTATTTTATCTATGGATTTGAATTTTGAAAACGCGAGCCTGTCCTCCTTTGATAAGATGGATGGCTCAGGAAAAGTGAGCATACATAAAGGCAATATCTGGGAAATAAACTTTTTAAAAGGCATGGGCGAATTTTTATTCATACCGGAGTTTGAGGAAATAGCCTTTGAAGAAGGCTACAGTGATTTAACCCTTAAAGGAGAAAATATTGTCTTTGAAAATATTGAATTAAAAGCCCCGGAAATGACCTTAAAGGGAAAAGGCAGGTTGTCTCTTAAGGGTGATTTGAATTTTCTGCTTATTTCTGAATTTAACCCCAACCTTGTATCCGCATCGCAAGGGTTAAAAAAATTCTTCACTAATATACTGGGGCAGACAAGCCTGGCAATTGAGCTTAAAGGGACGGTCAAAAAGCCTTCCTATGATGTAAAGCCGGTTATTTTCTCTGATCTGGAAGGGTTTAAAAAGGTATTTGAAGATATATTTAAAACCAAATCCAATTAAACCCGCTGTTTGCGCAAACTGTTTAATTGTTTTTTGATTTCTCCGTAAACGTAAGAACTTTTTCCCTTAATCTCACCGAGTGCCTCTGTAAAATATTTCTCTGCCGTTTTGATCTCGCCCATTTTTAAATAACTATCTCCGAGGCTAAATATCGCCTCAACTCTTTTGCAATCCAATTCCAGGGCTTTTTTAAAATACATTATGGATTGCCTGAACCTACCCATTGCGTTAAGCAGCCAGCCTTTATTGTGGTATAAAGACGCACAATCCCTGCTTAAAGATATTCCCCTGTCAAAAACCGAAAGCGCTTCTTCGTATTTTCCAAGCTCTGCCAGGCAAATTGCCTTATCGTTATGGGAGCAGCCGTCATGCGGGCGCAGTTTTATACAAATATTAAGATATCTTATTGCTTTTTCAAATTCTCTGCGGACTATGAATTTCTGGGCTGTAAAATAAGACAAGAAAAAAATATTGTTTGCTTTAGAAGCCTCTTTTATGCATTTGGCGATTTTCTTTTTCGCCTTTTCAAAATGGAAAAATGTTATCTCTCTGTCTAAGGCAACCCTTTCTTTTTCCAGGTCTATTTTTTGCAAACTATTCCTCCTTTCCCGGGTTTAAATTCAAGTATTTTAAAGCCGGCTTTTTTAAGCTTTTTTTCAATTTTGGAAGGAAAATCATAGCCCTGGCTTATCTTATAAAGCGGAGTGTAATGGAACAACCTTGCGTTTTTCTTAAGCACGCGCAACAGCTCTCCATAGAAACCCTCAGTAAAAAGCTCCGGCGCGAGCTTAAATGTAGGCGGGTCATGGATTATACAGTCAAAATGGTTTTCGCTAAATGTTTTTATGCCTTTTGCCACGTCTTCTCTCCTTATTTCTATGTTTTGCGAAAAGAATAGAGCTTGCGACAAAGGGTTAAGTTTAGCTAATTCATAAACATTTTCGTCTTTTTCAAAAGTTATGACATTCGTTGCGCTTTTAGCGGATAAAATTGCGCTGTAACCAAGCCCCATGCAGGTATCCAGCAGAAAACCAAAAGGTTTAATGAGTTCTATTTTATTTTCCGTATCTTTTTTGGGGGAGCTCAATTTGTGCATAGGCACAGAACCTATTGATATTGTTGGCCAATCGCCGGTTGGAGTAAGTTTATAAAAACGGTTGGTTTCTTCAGAAAAGTACGCAAGAGGCTCTATTTTATTATCATTAACCAGATAACAGAAATTTTCTTTTATCTTTTCTTTTATGCTTATAACATTAGTGCTTTCAAACGTTACTGTTTCTTCGGCAACGCAGGCATCTATTTCTTTCAAGCCAAAATCTGTTTTTATCTTAAAACAGCTTCCTGACGGCTGTTTAAGTATAAAATCCCATTCTTTTTTCGTAATAACCATAGCGATTATTATAAAACACCTTGTTATTTATGGAAATTGTTTTTTTAAACACGAATTGCACGAATTCGGGGACGAATTACCACAGATAAATCTATATCCCATTCGTGGAAATTCGTTTTTTATTCGTGGATATTCGCGCATAAACAAAATATCTTGACAAGAAAAGACTAAGTTATACAATATTGAAAGTGGTTGAAAATATTAACGTTTTCCAACAAAACAACCCCGGCGAAATCGTCGAGGCAGGATCGCTAAAAGGAGGTGTCTAAATGAATAAGGCTGAGCTAATTGAAGCTGTATCAAAGAATTGCTGCACAAAGAAAGAAGCACAGACAGCGGTTGAAGGTGTATTTGACGCGATTAAGGGCTCTCTTAAGAAGAAAGATCCGGTAGCAATCTCTGGTTTTGGTACTTTTAAAGTAAAAGAAACAAAAGCAAGAATGGGAAGAAACCCAAAGACAGGCGAAAGTATTCAGATTCCCGCAAAGAAGAAAATAGCTTTTAGAGCCTCCAAAGATTTGAAAGCAATTCTTAACTAAAACTTGTAATAAAAAAGGGCGCATGCGAAATGCGCCCTTTTTTTCTGCCCAAATTAACCGCGCCAAGCCGATAAATTACTTATTTTTGCAAAGAAACTGTGAATTACCTCTTTAATTACAAGGCTTTTTAAAAGGCACTTTAAGGCTGCTCCCTATAAATTCTTCCCCCATTAAATCACAGGCAACCAAAAAAACAGGCCTGTTTCCTTCTTGCTAAAGCCCTGCAGAAAGGCTTATAAAAAACTTTCGTGGGTTAAATGGGGAAATATTACGCTGAGGTTTTCTTAAGCTTTGCCACAAAGAAGGCTTCCATAAACTCATTAGGAATTACGCGCCTTGTAAGTTTAAGGTTATTTGCAAAATGTTTTCCGCGCCATTTTGTAATGCCGCAGAAAACATTATTAAGGGGGAATTCAATAGGGACAATTTCCAATTGGCCCTTGAATTTTTCAACAAACCACTCTATCACCCCTTCGTTCTCTTCCGGAGAAAATGTGCAGGTAGAATACACAAGCTCCCCTCCTTCTTTAAGCGCAAAAAAAGCGGAATGCAGAAGCGATTTTTGTTTATGGCTCAATTCTCTTACTTTCCTTTCGTTCCAGTATTTATAGCTCCTTGGATTGTTAAGGTCAAACAGCCCTTCTGCTGAGCATGGCGCATCAACGAGTATCTTATCAAAATATTCGGGAAACTTTTTACGCGCCCAGAAACCATCCTGAGCAAAGGTTTTTACATTTGAAACGCCCTGGATTTTTAAATTAGCTTCAAGCTTGCAGTGCCTTACGTGTTCCTTCTCAAAAGCAACGATTTCCGCCTGGGGCGCCAAATGCGCTATTTGCGTTGTTTTTGCTCCGGGAGAAGCGCACAAATCAAGAATTTTTTCTCCATTTTGCGGAGAAAGCATTGTAACCGGAAGCATGCTTGAAACATTCTGGACGTATACAGAGCCGTTTTGATACACAGATGTTCTCTGAAGCGCTTTAAGCGGCCCCTTTACGATGAAAGCGCCCTTGGGAAATGCAAGCTCGTGGAAACGTAAGCCTTCCGCAAGCATTTTTTTCTTTAAACCCGGCAGGTCTATTTTTAAATAATTTACGCGGAATGTGGTTTGTTTTTTTATCAAAAAGGTATTTAATACCTGCTGATAATGATTGGGATAGAGTATCTGCAGTTTTTCCAGAAAAGCTTTTGGTAACTTAAAAAATATTTCATTCACTTAGCACTTCCTTCTCTTGTTTAAAATTAATATTTTACCCCCGACCCTTATTTCAACGGGCCTGGCCTATTTTGTAAATTCAGTATATGGCGATGATTTAAAGAAAAATTTTCCGCCCAAATGAAATATCAGCTCTGCCTTATTCGTATCCCAAAAATCATTTACAAATAAATTGTTTTTTGCTTCTGCGTAAGTGATTTCTCCGGTAAAAAGATAATGATCTCCTGTTTCTTTGCTATCAACCAGCATGCATTCAAGGGAGGCAGCGCATTCAGTTATTTTAGGCGCATCAGAAAGAGAATGCGCTTTCTCAGGCGTAAATCCGCTTTCTTTGAATTTATCCATGTTTCTTCCGGAAACAGAGCCGCAAAGCATTACCTTATCCAGCAATGCCCATTCCGGGACATTTATCACGAATTGCGAGCTTAATTTTATAAGCTCTGATGAAAAATGTTTCTTCGCCAAAGCCACTCCAAGAAGCGGCGGATTTTTTGACAAAGGCATGCTCCATGCGCAGGTTGTTATGTTTTTTCTGCCTTTATATCCGCTTGAAACGAGAATAACCGGACCGCAGTTTATAAGGCGGCTTGCGTTTTGCTTATTGATTTCTATTTTCATATATCTGTATATTTTACCACAATCTTTTCTTTGTCTTAAATATTACAACAATAGAAAATATAAAATACAGGACAAACAAAAATGCTACTGCCGGATGCATTTGCATATTCATTATATTGCCCAAAGAAAAATTACCCAGAATTCCCACTATATACTGCAGGAAAAATATCCTTGGCAAAGAAACCAACAATACCGCGGTAAGATACCTCCTGAATGAAATTTTGCTTAGCCCAAAACAAATATCCAGCACCCTGTAAGGAATTAATATATTAAGCCGCAGCATAAATACCCAGTTAAGGTTCATCTGACCTAGCCTTTCATAAATATGCTTGAATCTGCCTTTAAGGTATTTATCCATGAATTCTTCCCCGAAGAAACGGCTTAGATGAAAAAACAGCGTTGCGTTTATTATTTCGGCAAGATAAATAAGAAGGGTGCTTAGATAAACTCCGAATACAAATACCGATACAAGTTTTAGAATCTCCTTTGGGTCTCCGGTAACAAAGAAATTTGAAGCTACGTAAAGCGCTATGAATATAAGCGATGAGTAAAGCGGGGGTATTGATTTAAAATACGCGTCCATTTTCTCCCTGTCTATGGAAAAATACCTGCCGATTAAAACAAGGATTGCGATAAGTATCACGAATATAGCTAAACGAACGTAGCCTTTGGATAAAAACTTTTTCATACTATTTCCATAAAGCATATAGTTGCCCGCAGGCGGCATGGATATCCTGGCCGCGGGATTTCCTTAAAGTATAAAATAAACCGGCATTTTTAAGTTCGCTGCAAAACTCCTCTACCTCTGTTTTTGTCGGCTCTTTAAAAATTCCCTGCGTTGCATTATAAGGTATCAGGTTAATTTTGCAATTCATACCTTTTAAAAGCCGTATAAGCTGTTGAGCAGCCAGCTTTCCCGTATTAAGCGAACCGAATAACGCATATTCAAAAGTAATCGGGTATTTTTCGTTTTTGCCTGATTTTTTTAAAGTTTTTATAAGTTCAACAAGAGGGTATTTTACATTTACCGGCATTATTTTTGAGCGTATATCAGAATCTGCAGAATGCAGCGAAACCGAAAGCTTAACCCCCAATTTTCGGCGCAACAACTCTTCTATTTGCGGTATAACCCCGCAAGTTGAGACAGAAATCCGGCTGGCGCTTAAATTGAGGCCTTTTGGCTGCACAAATATTTTTATGGCTTTAACTACATTTTCAAAATTATCAAGGGGCTCGCCGATACCCATAAATACAATATTGGTTATTTTTTTTCTGGTTAAATCAGAGATTGCAAGATATTGATTTATTATTTCCGCTGGCGTTAAGTTTCTTTTAAGGCCGCGGCTTCCGCTGCTGCAGAACTTACAGCTATACTTACAGCCCACCTGGCTGGACAGGCAAAGCGTAGCCCTCTCAGGCTCAGGTATAAGCACGGATTCTATGGCAGCGCCGTCAGAAAGCCCAAAGAGTAATTTCTCTGTTTTATCCGAAGATATTTCGCGGTTTTCAATTTTTAATTTTGAGAAGTAGAAATTTTCCAAAAGCAGGACGCGGACATCCTTTGCAATATCTGTCATTAAATTAAAATCTTCAATCCTTTTAGAATATATCCAGCCAAAAATCTGCGCGGCGCAATAAAGAGGCAGGTTTTTTTCCTTAAAATAGCCCTTAAGCTCTTCCAGCGTAAAGTTTTTTATGTCTTTTTTCATGATCTTTTGACTTTGGCTTTAGGGATATTTAGTTGTTAGTTTTTATTTTTCAGTAAGGCGAAACCCTGAACCGGACCGCCGACGGCGGGACTGGTTCACGGATAAAATTATACCACAGCAATTATTTTTGTCCTAGCTGCGGCACAAAATAATGCCTGGTAAAAAATTGTTTATGCTTGAAGATAATTAAAAAGAAAGGGTAAGCTCTTTGTCGGTTTTTGAATTTTTAAGAATTACGCTGGTAGGCGCGATATCAGCTACAACAAAATCATCTATTGCCTCTGACTTTCTTAGTGTTTTTCCGTTTATTACAGCAAAAGGCGAATTATCATCATAAACTATACCCTGCAAACTGTATTCGCCGCTTTTTGGCAAAGAAACAGTTGCGATAGGCTTTATTGTTTCATTTTTATCTGCCGACACTTTTGCTTCTGTAACAGCCTGGGTAACCTTGGGCACAGCGTTTGATTTTTCAAGCTCTTTTTTCACCAAATAACTTTTTACAGCTTCAGAATGAGAGCCGCGGTTGAAAAAATATGCGCTTAAAGCCACGAAAACAGTTGAGACCACGCACACCAAGGTTAACGCATAGAATACCGGATTAATTTTTCTTGGCTGATAAAGCGATTCTTCATCCGCGGATTGAGCGGATTTATTTTGCGCAGCCGGGTTTATTTTAAGATTTGATTCTGCTTTTTTTAAGGCTTCGTAAATTATACTCATGCTTTATTTTATGCAGATTAATATTGGGACTTCCTTACTATAGTTATTGATTTGTGAATATTATTTAACCCTGGATACCCCCGACTATCTTATTTTTATCGAAATATACGTACCTATCTGTTTCTTTGAAAACATTTTCATAAACCATGTAGATACCCGCGGGCATGCCCGCGGAACCCTGCCCTTCGAGCTTTTAGATCTTATGGGTATAACCTTGCATCTGTAGTTAGATACACAACCCTTTTGCCAGTCTTTTCATTAAAAACATCTTCAATCCTTCCGCAAAAACCAATTTTTTGTGTTTTTTTAAGATTGTTAGCAATATTCCAATAAATACTTTCCTTATTAATTTTTATTGCCAGCCAAAAACCTGGGGGATTGAAATCTGGTAATAAATAAACAATAGCAAATGGTATTGAGGGAGAATAAGGAGAAGGAGACAAACGTTCTTCTTCTAGCGATACTTCTACCACATATGCATTGCCAGATAAAAATTTTCCTTTATATTTATCAAGCAAATTTATATTTGTAATATTATCCTTTACGATATCAGAATAAACTGCATCAAAAGTTTCGTCGCCATAAGCAACCGCCGTAATGCAAAAAAATAAAAATAAACTAACAAAACTTTTTTTATCCATGATTATTTAAGTTCTTCCATGCACGCCTTAAATATCTCGCAGTCAAATACTTTTTTTTCCTTCACAAAACCATACAGCAGAGCCCTGTCGCACAAGGCGTTTATCAGCCGGGGCACTCCTTTTGAAAATTCATAAATCAAATTATAGCTCTCCGGAAGAATCTCAATATTGGGCTCGCCCGCCAGTTTAAGGCGGAATTCTATGTAATCGCGCACCTCTGTTTCCGCAAGCGGAAGAATATCGTGCTTTACGCATATACGCTGCCTGATTTGCCTTAGATTGAACTGGTCAAGTTTTGCTTTAAGTTCAGGTTGGCCCACAAGTATTATCTGCAAAAGCTTTTCCTGGGAAGTTTCCAGGTTTGAAAGCAGCCTTATCTGTTCAAGCTGCCTCGCATTTAGATTTTGCGCTTCATCCACTATCAAAACCGCGTTGCCCCCTTTGGAATTTATATCAACAAGGAACCCATTAAGTTTCTTTATAATTTCCAGGCGGTTTTTCTTAAAAAGATTTAATCCAAAATCTTCAATTATCGCGCAAAGGAGCTGCACGTCGCTAAAACACGGATTAAGTATAAAGGAAGTTTTGACTTCGGGAGGCAGTTTGGAAACTAAAGTTTTGCAAAGAGTAGTTTTTCCTGTTCCTACCTCTCCGGTAATAAGCATAAGCCCTGTTTTAGAAGAAATTCCGTATAAAAGGCAGGAGAGCGCTTCTTTATGAGAGGTACTTTCAAAAAAGAAACCGGGGTTGCTGGTTATATTAAAAGGCAGGGTCTTTAAGCCGTAAAAATTGGCATACATTTTATTATTGCTTAGCTTTTGAAACGACTGCGCGCGAATTGTTTATACTATCCGGAGGTATTATTTCGCCGGGCTTTACTACGTGTACGGTTATAAATATGAGCAAATCAATTTTCTGCGAATAATAAGAATCGCGGCTAAACGCCCAGCCTAAAAGCGGTATATCTTTAAGTATCGGCACGCCTGTTCTTTCTTTTGCTTTTGAATCCTTAAGCATACCGCCTATAACTATTGTCTCGCCGTCTTTTACTACTACCTGGGTCTGCGCTTCTCTGGTATCTATAATCGGGTATTCCGCAAGTATTGTTGTTCCGCTTTGAATTTTGCTGGTTCCGTTCTGGGTTGACACAACCGGATGAATAATCATATTTATATATTCGTCTTCTTCTCCGCATGCCTGAGGGACAACATTTAACTGTATGCCTATGTCCTGGTATCTGTCCAGGGAGCCGCCGATTATCTGCGAGCTCTGTTCGCTGACTTCTGTTTTTAATATCGGGAATTTCGTTCCAACCATTATTGAAGCTTCCTGGTTATTAAGCGTAAGTATCGCCGGCGCGGAAAGTATGTTGGTATCTGTATCATCTTCAAGCGCATGCATTACAACTTCAAATTGAGCTCCGGTTAAGTGCTTAAAATCAATCTTTAAACCTGTATTGTTTGCGTTAAGAGCTGTTGATGACGGAAACACTGAAGGGGTTTGCCCGGAAAGGGAATGCCCGCCGATGTTTTTTGAATTTTTACCGTTTAAATTAAGCTGGTCGAATACAAAAGTTGAGCTTGACGCGCCTGTGGTTCCTGTTCCAAACTCAAAACCTATATCGCGCAAAAGGTTTCTGTCAACCTCCATAACTTTTGCCTTTATAAGAATTTGCTTCGGCATCCTGTCTATTTCCTTAAGAAGTTTTTCCACCTCATCAAGATTTTTGGAGACATCGGAAACAACAAGGACTTTTGTCCGCGAAATCTGCCCTTCCTCTATTCTTTTACGTTTGGTTACGTCTTGACCGAATTCCCATCCGGCCTGGCCTGTTGTCTCAAGGACAGAAGCCTTTCCCACGGGGGAAAGCAACGGAGCTATGGATTTTTTTGCGTCATTAGCATCCAGATATTTAAGCTTGAATACTTTAAGCTTGGGAACCTCTATTTCCTGTCTCTCTTTTTCTCTAAGGTCTCTTTCCTTTATTTCCTCAATGGTTGCAACGAGCACTATGTTGTCTCCGACCCATTTATAACTGTAGCCGTAAGCATCTAAAACGCCCCTTAAGGCAGTCTGCCAGTCAACCGCTTCCAAATTAACGGTTACCAACCCCTCAACTTTCGGGCTTACTACTATATTTATCTTTTTCCCGTCTTTAGTTGCCTTCTGCGCTATTGATTGTAAAACTACTTTTATGTCTGCATCCTTGAACTTAATAACGGGAATTACTTCCTGGGGGAACGCACCAAAAGAAAGCTGTAAAATAAAAATACCGAGAAATAAAAAAACTAAAAAAGGCTGCTTTGCTCCTTTAGCGCTAATGGCCACCAGAAATTCACCGAGCTTATTCTTTTTTCGCAGAGTTATTTTCATTGGTTTCCTCCAGTTTCAACATAATTACAGTTTTCCCTTTTTTTAAGAGGACTTTTTTTCTGGTGATTTTCATTACCTTATAATCATTTATTATATCATTTTCTTTAAATACTTCATCACCTATAATGGCTACGCTTCCGTCGCCGGAATATATAATACCCTTAAGAACAAATCCCGCCGGTCCGGTTACTTTTTTAATAAGCAGCTGCCCGCTTTCGGTAATAAGCGGAGAAAAAGGATCACGCTGCTCATTGCTAAAAGTATATTTCCCGTTTTGAGAAACAGCTTCAAACTGGGAGATAAAAAAATAAAACGCACAGAGCGTCAATAATACCGGTGCAATTTTGCGATAATTTATTGTTTTCTTAAAATTAGTCATTTTTTAAAATAGATCCTTGATTCAGTCGCTTTGCTCCTTCTCTCAGGATTAATGGTTCAACTAAGCTCACCATCCTTCCTTAGCCATCCTGAGCCTGTCGAAGGATTCGCACTATTATTTTTCCTGCCCGCTTCGCCAAGCGAAGCGAGGCGAGCGCCACCAGTGGCTTGGACAAATAATGTGCTCATTAATTTTCTTTTACTAAACCGCATATTATCATTTCTATAGAGTGGTACGGCGAATCAGAAAGGATCCGCATCTCCAAAACATCAAAGAAATATCTGCCATTTTGAAGAAAATCCATAAATCTGGCAAAATTATGGAAAGAACTTGTCGCGCTTACCGCTATAGGCAGGCATTTGAATTTCCCAAGTTTATTAGACGCATAATCCTGAAGCGGCTGGGGCTTTAGAGACTTTAACTGCACGCTGAAATTCTTGCTTTCCGAAGAAATATAAGAAAAAAGCGCCGAATCCTGCTGCGGCTGGATAAATTTTTCGCGCATTGCTGTTATTTCTTTTTTAAGGTTATCAGCCTTTTTAACGTAATTTTCTTTATTCGGCCACTCCTTTTCAATGGTTGCAAGGTCCTGCTTAACCTTTGATATGTTTTTATTTATGCCGGAGATTGCACCTATGCCTGAAATAGTTAAAACAATTTCCACAAGCAATATAGCCGAGGCTACAGCAGCAAAAATAATATTTTTGTCTAATTTTAGCTTGCGCATTCTATATAAAACTCCAGCACTTCCATTCCGTTAAACTCTTTTTTTTGTGAATCTTTTATATTTATTTTCTTAAACTTAGAGCCGAAATATTTCTTTGATTTCAGGTTATTTCCCAGTTTTTCCAGAGAGACCAGATAATCTTCGTCAACTTTATCCACATAACCTCTTATATCAAGCGTGTTCTTTTTTAAATTCATGCTGCTAAACCAGATATTTTTTGGAAGAGAAGAAAAAACATCTTCGAAAATATCCGGTATTTGATTTTTGGGCGTGAGCATTT
>JAQTUC010000111.1 GCA_028710385.1 Candidatus Omnitrophota bacterium | reverse complement strand
TCGTAATGTTAACTCAATACATATGTTTTTTATGAGATTTGCCATAGATGTTCTTTACCTGGATAAGGATAACAAGGTGCTTAAGGTAAAACACTCTCTTAAGCCCTGGCGCATGTCAAGCTGTATGGCTGCTAAGGCAACTATTGAACTTCCTGCCGGAAAAGCCCGGGAAACCTCAACAGAGGCGGGCGATACTCTTGAATTCATTGAGAAATAACGTAAAATCAGCCTGTTTTTAAGCCGGATTACGCCTAAATTATATTGACGTAGCCAGCTTTTTCGTTTATTATAATACTTTACGCTTATCTGCCTTTGCCAGAGGGTTAACGCCCTCCATGACAGGCTCAAGCGGAACCACTCTATAATATAAACAGGAAGGTGCATTTCATGTCTAAGCAAGCTAAAGTTGCGATATTGGGAGCTACCGGCTTTACCGGGGAGAAACTCGTTGAAATCCTGCTTTCTCATCCAGGCACAGAGGTTACTTATCTTTCTTCGCGGACAGAAGTTCCGGTTCCTTATTCCAAGCTTTTTCCGAGGTTTTTAAATAAAACAGACCTTAAATGCGAAACGCTGGATATAGAAAAATGCTGCAAGGCAGCGGATATCATATTCCTTTCCCTGCCGCACACTGTTTCCATGGATTTTGTGCCGAAGTTGCTTGCGGAGAAAAAGAAAGTAATTGATTTGTCTGCTGATTACAGGTTTAAAGATACCGCGCTTTATCAGAAATATTATAAATTAGCGCATAAGGACAGCAAAAACCTGCCGAAGGCAGTTTACGGACTTCCTGAACTTTTTAAGAAGGATATTGCAAAGAGCAGCCTTATTGCCAATCCCGGATGTTATCCGACTTCTATAATACTTGCGCTTTTCCCTCTGGTAAAAGAAGGATTGGTTGAAAAAAAGATCATAATTGATTCAAAGTCAGCTATAACAGGAGCAGGAAGAAAAGCGGTTATTGAATACCACTATTCAAATATTTCAAACAATCTCTGGGCGTATAAGCCTTTTGTACACCAGCATATTCCTGAGGTGAGCGAGGTTTTAAAATTAAGCACCGGAACAGTTATTGCGCCGCAATTTACGCCGCACGTAATAGGCGTTGAAGCCGGTATATATTCAACGATATACGTAACTTTTACAAAAAGCGTGACAGAGGAGAAAATCTCCGGGATTTATTCAAAATATTACAAGGATTGCCCGTTTGTAAGAGCTTTACCGGGGCTTCCTAGGTTAAAAGACGTGGTTGGTACCAATTTTTGCGATATAGGTTTTGCGCTTGATGAGAAAAAAGAAAATGCGGTGATTGCTTCAAGCATTGATAATCTTGTTAAGGGCGCAGCAGGACAGGCTGTGCAGAATATGAATATAATACTTGGCCTGGATGAAACAGAGGGGCTTCTATGATTAAAACACCTGCGGGATTTTTGTTCTCCGGATTGCATTGCGGGCTTAAAAAGACAAACAAAAACGACCTTGGGCTTATTTATTGCGGCTCGGACGCAGAGGCTCTGGGATTTTTTACGAAAAATAAAAATGTTTCCTATTCGGTTACTTTAAGCAAGAAAAATATTTCAAATTCCATAAAGGCAGTTGTTGCAAACAGCGGGAACGCAAATTGTTTTTCGCATAAAACAGGCCTTGCTGATACCGAAGCTATTACCGCGAAGCTTGCGGAGGCCCTTTCAACCGATAAAAAAAATATTTTAATAGCTTCAACGGGAATTATTGGAAAAAAACTTCCAAAGGAAAAAATTATTGCCGCGTTTCCTAAACTTATAGCTGAAATGGGAAAGGACAAGGCTGAAAGTTTTTCCCAGAGCATATTAACCACAGATACCGTTAAGAAAATTTCTTACGGTGAGATTAAGCTTAAAAGCACAACCGCAAAAATAATGGGTTTTGCCAAAGGCGCAGGAATGATTGCGCCTAATGTTGCGACTATGCTGGTTTTTATACTTACCGATGCGATAGTTGAAAAATCATTGTTTAAGAAAATCGCAAAAGAGGCGATTGACGAAAGCTTTAACTGCATAACGGTTGACGGCTGCATGAGCACAAACGATACCGTATTTGTTCTTTCAAGCAGAAAAAATATTTTAAGGTCAGCAACGCAGATACGGGAATTTTCAAAAGAGCTTAAGAGGGTTTGCCTTGACCTTGCAACAATGATGGTTAAAGACGGAGAGGGTGCCAGTAAATTTATCAAGATTGCAATAAAAGGCGCAAAAACAAAAGAAGAAGCAAGAAGAGCGGGCCTTTATATCGCAAATTCAAATTTGTTTAAATGCGCAGTTTATGGAGCTAATCCAAACTGGGGAAGAGTTATCGCGGCATTGGGCCATGCAGGTATCGCGGTTGCCGAAGGCATACCGATTAAAATGTCAGACCTTACGAGAAAAGATATCACCATAGATGTTAATCTAAAAAGAGGCGCGTTTGCTCAGACGATATATACTTCGGATTTAACTCCGGAATATATCAAGATAAATGCCGAATACAGCTAGCGCAGATATTCGCGCAAAAACGCAAGATGCCGCAGACAAAATTATCTGCGATAATCTGCGTTTAAAAAAAAGGAAGGTAAAATGGTAAAAGAAGCGATAAAAAAAGCAGATGTTTTAATAGAAGCTTTGCCGTATATAAAAAAGTTTCATAAAAAGATATTTGTAATTAAATACGGCGGTTCAATATTAAGC
Source organism: Candidatus Omnitrophota bacterium (assembly GCA_028710385.1). GTDB lineage: Bacteria > Omnitrophota > Gorgyraeia > Duberdicusellales > 4484-171 > JAJYOP01. The sequence continues at coordinate 1,999 of JAQTUC010000111.1, read as the reverse complement.
GAAGACAGGGTGCGTAAGTCGGTTCTTGAAGACATAGTTTTTCTGCGTTATACGGGAATACGGCCCATACTTGTTCACGGCGGAGGCCCTAACATTACGGAAAAATTGAAAGAGCACAAAATCACAACTGAATTTTTTGACGGAATGCGCGTAACGGATGAATTTACCCTCAAAATAGTTGAAGAAGAATTGAACGAGCTTAATGATTTGATAGTAAAAGAAATAAATGCCTACGGCGCCAACGCGCGGGGGGTTAAAAAGGAAGACCAGCTTCTTATCGCGGCGAAAAAGCGGACAAAAAAGGATTTGGGTTTTGTGGGCGAGGTAATTGACTACGATAAAATAAAACTGCAGGAAGCTTTGGAAACTTCTATTCCTGTAATTACGCCAATGGGCACATCAAGAGACGGAGTCGCTTACAATATTAATGCCGACGATGTGGCGTTTTTCCTTGCCTCAAGGCTTAATGCGGAAAAGCTGGTTTTGTTAACGAACACCCTTGGTGTTATGCGTAACCAGCAGGATGAAAATTCGCTGATTTCAACAATTACAGTTAAAAACGCAGAAGACCTTATAGATAAGAAAGTAATCGGAGAGGGAATGATTCCAAAAGTCAGGGCTGCGGTTAAGTCAATTGAAGAAGGCGTTGGCAAGGCGCACATAGTTGATGCGAAAATCCCGCATGCTATATTGCTTGAAATTTTTACCAACGAAGGTATCGGCACGGAAATAATAAAATAGATTATATCTTTGCGATATGGCAAAACAAAATACAAGCCTGACGGCGCTGATAGCGGTTGTTGTTTTGCTGCTCATTGATTTAATTCTTTGGTTTCTTGTAATCGCAAGGCTAGGGCCGGTATTTGCCCAGGCTAATGTGGCGCTGCCATTTGCGTCAAAAATGTTTTTTTCCGGAAAAATTATTTTTGGAGCAGCAGCCGTTGCCGCTGCCATACTGATTGTTAAGGAGAATCTAAAAAACAAGAAAATCACTTTTGCGGTTAATTTGGTTGCGGCCGGTTTTTTGATACTGATTGGAATTATTTTTATTTTTTGCCTTTTTACGCCAATTTTTATTAACAGAGTTTAAGCTGAATGAGAAAATATATGAAATCATCAGATGTAAAACAACTTTTTAGTGATTATTCCCTGAATACTTATAAACGGGTGGGCCCTGTTTTTGTAAAAGGAAAAGGAAGCTATCTTTGGGATAGCGAGGGGAAGAAGTATCTTGATCTCTTCCCGGGCTGGGGCGTTTCAATTTTGGGCCATTGCCATCCAAAAATTGTTAAAGCGATAAAGGAACAGGCAGGAAAACTTATACATCTGCCGAACAACCTTTTTCAGGAAGAGCAGGCGCTTGCCGCTAAAGAAATTGTAAAAAATTCTTTTCCCGCAAAAGTATTTTTTGCTAATTCCGGAGCTGAAGCGATTGAAGCAGCGATTAAGTTAACCAGGCTTTACGGAAGTAAAACCGGCACATACGAAGTAATTACGATGAAGAATTCTTTCCACGGAAGGACTTTCGGCGCGCTTTCGGCAACAGGCCAGGCAAAATATAAAGACCCGTTTAAGCCGATACTTCCCTGGTTTAAGGAGGCTGTGTTTAATGATTTTGAAAGTTTTAAATCGCTGGTAAACGATAAAACCGTTGCGGTTATTTTAGAGCTTATTCAGGGAGAAGGCGGCGTTAATATCGCTTCAAAAGAATATGTTACAAAGCTTAAAGAATATTGTAAAGAGCATGATTTGCTTTTTATAGCTGACGAGGTCCAGACCGGAATGGCAAGGACAGGAAAACTATTCAGTTATCAGAATTACGGGATTACGCCGGACGCTTTTGTTCTGTTCAAGGGCCTTGGAGCAGGGGTGTCGGTTTCTGCATTTGTTGTAAAGAATGAAATAGCTGATTTGTTTAAACCGGGGCTTCATGCGTCAACCTTCGGCGGCTCACCGCTTATAACAGCTGTTACGCTTGAGGTTTTTGACATTATTAAAA
>JAQTUC010000110.1 GCA_028710385.1 Candidatus Omnitrophota bacterium | reverse complement strand
TGTTGTTCAAAATCCTTGGGGTCCGAGAAGATTTCATAGTTCTTTTCTCCAACCTGCACGTCATCTGCTCCGGCATCAAGGCTTATGGTGTAGAGCTCATCTTCATTTTTTATCTGGGCTTTATCAATGAGGATGTAGCCTTTTTTCTTGAATATCCAGGCAACGCTTCCGCTGCCTGCCATATTTCCGCTCTTTTTGGAGAAAATGTTACGCACTTCCGCTGATGTTCTGTTTTTGTTGTCGGTAAGAGTTTCAACTATTAACGCAACTCCTCCCGGGCCGTAGGCTTCAAATATACAGCTTTCGTATGTTACGCCTTCAAGCTCTCCGGTTCCTTTTTTTATGGCCTTTTCAATGTTGTCTGAAGGCATGTTGGCGGTTCTCGCCCTGTCTATTGCGGTGCGCAACCTCGCATTTGTGTCAGGTTTGCCTCCGCCTTCCCTTGCTGCAACTGTTATTTCCCTTATTAGTTTTGTAAAAAGTTGGCCGCGCTTTGCATCCGCCGCCCCCTTTTTATGTTTAATACTTGCCCACTTTGAATGACCGCTCATGATTACCTCCTATAAATTCTTAGTTAACTTAAAAAGCCGACAGCATCACTTGCAAGTTTATCGGCGTCTGTGTTTTTTTCCCTGTCTATGTGAGTTATACTGAATTTGCTGAATTTTGAAACTATATTTTTCGCAAGCACAAAAAGCGGATAAATGTTATTATTTTTTACCTTAAAGTTGCCGTTTATCTGTTCGCAGAGCAGTTTACTGTCGGAGAAAACTTCCGCTTCCTTTTCTCCCATTCCAAGCGCCTCAGTGAGGGCAAAAATAAAAGCCATGTATTCCGCGAAGTTATTAGTTTGCACCCCGAGATAAATACCGTTCTTTTTAAGAAGTTTACCGTCCCTGTAAATCAAATAACCTATTCCTACGTTGCCGGGATTTCCCGCGCTTGCTCCGTCTATGAAAACCGTAATCATAGACTGAAATCCTCCGGTAAATATAGAATACGTACGCAGCTTTCGCAAAAAACCAGCTGGTCGTACATTTTTATTTCGTTTATTTTCTGGGCGGTTACTTTCATGTTGCAGGCGCCGCAGTTTTCGGTTGAGGCGTCTACCGGCGCCATGGCCCGTCCATAGCGGGTTTTTATAAGCCTTTCGTATTTGTTTAAAACATTTTTATCAATATCCTTGGCCACGCTTACTTTGTTTTCTTCAAGGCTTTTTATTTTTGCGTCAATGTCGGCAAGCTCGCTTTTAAGCTTGGCTTCCGTTTCTTTGTATTTTTTTTCTTCTTCAGCAAGCGCTTCTTTCTCTTCTTTGGCTTTTTTATCTGCTGTTTCTATCTCGTCAAGCGCCTTTAAGACATCCTCTTCCAGAAGCGAAACATCTGCCTTAAGAGAGGCTATTTCCGTAAGTTTTGCGTGATACTCTTTGTTGCTCTTAAGCTGAAAGAGCTGCCCTTGTGATTTCTTGACATTTTCTTCTTTTGTCGCGAGATCCAGCTCTTTCTCTTTTTTCTTTACCTGCAACTGTTTTAGCTTTTCGGAAAATACTTCAAAGTCTTTTTTTCTGCTTTCAAACTCATTTTTCAAGGTTTCCAGCGCGGCCGGTATTTCGGTTTCTTTTTTTGACTTTAAGTGATAAATCTGCGAATCAACATTCTGAAGCTGCACTAACTTGTAAATCTCGTCTTTTAAAGCCACAGGCTTCTCCTTTTTTGAAGCTAAATATATAAATACGTTATTTAAATGGGCACAGCCTGAGTTGAACAGGCGACCTTTGCGATGTGAGCGCAACGCTCTAACCAACTGAGCTATGTGCCCTTTTCGCAGATGGCAGATATTTTTATTTAGCCATCTGTAAACTGCTACCTGTTATCTAAGATATTGGGCTGCAGCGATTCGCATGTAATTTTAGCAAGTGGTTAAACCCAAAGGCCATTGCTGCATACGAATATTATCCTTAAGCCCGCAAAATAGCTTTGCTACCCGCAACCATATTGTCAATATAGACATGGGCCCGCAGGGATTCGAACCCCGGACCAATTGATTATGAGTCAACTGCTCTAACCAGCTGAGCTACGGGCCCAATGAAAACGAAACTATTCAGGGTTATTCCCTATTTTTCATTGGCACTGAGAAAATCTTTTCGAAGTGCCTTCATAAGACCCTTCGCTTACGCTCAGGGTTCTTGCCTGTCGGCAAGAAAGTAACAATGATTATAACAATTTATGTAAGCCATATCAAGCATTTTTTGATTGTATTTACGCGAAAAGATTCAATAAATAAGAGGGGTTTTAAAGCTTTAGCCGATAAGCTTTTTAAAATCCTGTTCTGTCAGGATATTAAGCTTAAGTTTTTGGGCTTTTTCGTATTTGGAGCCGGGGCTTTCTCCGGCAATTACATAGTCTATATTTTTGCTTATTGCTGATACGCATTTTGCGCCAAGGGATTCAACCAGTTTGCAGGCGTCAATACGCGAGAAATCTTTAAGTTCTCCGGTAAAAATGAATACTTTCCCGGTTATGGGGCTTTGCTTTATTTTTCTTTCTTCCTGGAGAAGATTGAGCCCGCTTTTTTTGAATTCCTCAATAAGTTTTTTTGCCTTTGCAGATGAAAAGAATTTTACAACGGACTCTGCCATTGCCGGGCCCACTTCCTTAATTTCTTCAAGGTCGGTTTCTTTTACGCTGAAAAACATATCTATTTTTTTGAATCTTTCAGCCAAAAGCTGCGCGGCTTTTTCTCCGATATGGCGTATACCTAAGGCATAAAGCAGGCGTGACATCTGCTGTTTTTTGCTTTCCCCGATAGCGTTGATAAGGTTAGCGGCTTTTTTTTCAGCGAAAAGCGGAAGCTTCAGCAAGTCATCTTTTGTTATTTTGTAAACATCAGCGAGGCTTTTAACCAGCCCCCGGTTTACCAGTTCTTCAACTACGCTTTCACCCACCCCCTCAATATCCATTGCAGTGCGCGATGCAAAATGTAAAAGAGACTGTTTTATTTTTGCCGGGCAATCAGGATTTATACAGAACCAGTAGACCCCGTTAGAAGTTTTTCTTTTCAAAGTTTTACTTCTAACGGGGTAGACTTCTTCTTCCTTTTCTTTGGCAAGGCTTTGCTTGCAAACAGGGCAATTCCCCGGAACCTTTATTTTTTTTGCGTTTTCTTTTCGCTTTGAAGTTATAACCTTAACTATCTTTGGGATTACCTCGCCGGCGCGTTCAATCAAAACAGTGTCGCCTTCCCGAACATCAAGGCGTTCAATTTCATCAAAATTATGGAGGGTTGATCTTGAAATCGTTACTCCAGCGCACTCAACCGGCTTAAGATTGGCCACCGGCGTAATTATCCCTGTTCTGCCTACGCTAAATTCAATTTTCTGAACCTCTGTGGTCGCTTGATGCGCGGGAAACTTGTAAGCAACCGCCCAGCGCGGAGATTTCATGGTTTCGCCAAGCTTATTGCGCAGGATGTAGTCATTCACCTTTATAACCATTCCGTCTATTTCGTATTCAAGGCTATCGCGTTTTTCCTGCCAGAACAGGCAATATTTGATTGCTTCCTCTAAATTTCTGCAGTGTTTGTTCTGCGGGTTTACGCGAAGGCCGAAAGCTTTTATTTTTTCAAAGAACTCACTATGGTTTTTAAATTCTATCCCTTTGGCCAGGCCAAATGAATGTATAAAGCATTTTAGGTTGCGTTTACGCACTATCGTTGGGTCAAGCAGTTTAAGCGAACCGCTTGCGGCATTGCGGGGGTTTGCAAAAAGAGGTTCTTCGTTTGTAAGGCGCGCCTTATTTATATTTTCTAAATCTTTTTTATCCATGTAGATTTCGCCCCTGACTTCAAGTATTTCCGGTATATTTTGCCCTCTTAATTTAAGCGGAACAGATTTTATTGTTTTAATATTTGCCGTTATATCTTCTCCGACTTGGCCGTCTCCTCTTGTTGCGCCCGTTGTAAGCATTGAGCCTTCATAAGTTAATGAGCAGCTTACTCCGTCTATCTTAAGCTCAACCATATAGTCAATATGGATTTCCTTTTTCAGAAATTTTTTTATTTTTATTTCCCAATCCTTAAGCTCTTCTATGGAATAGGTATTATCCAGAGAAAGCATTTTAATTTTATGATTAACGGTGGGAAAACCCTCTATAAGGCCTCCGGATACGCGCTGCGTGGGAGAGTCAGGGGTTATAAACTGCGGGTATCTTTCTTCCAGATTTTTTAATTCTTTTAAGGTATCGTCGTATTCCTTGTCAGAAATGTCCGGCTCGCTTAAAACATAATATTTGTAATCAGCTTCGCGTATTTTCTCGCGCAGCCTCTCAATAGTTTTTTTTATTTTTTCCGAATCCGGCATAGTACTTACCATCCTAAAAAAAGCCTTGATGCAAGCATCTGGGGTAATTTTTCCGCAATTATCTTTTCTGCGGCAAGCTGAATATTATACACCAAACGTTTTATGCTTACTATATTTTCCTCGGTGTCGTAGATGCAAAGCGAAAGGCGGCTGTCTCTGTCGCGCGGCTGGCCTATTGAACCTACGTTTACGATGTATTTCTCTCCTGGTTTTATTGAAATGGTTGTTTCGGGATGGAAAAAAACACCGCTTTTATTGCTGTAATATATCTGTGCGCGATGAGAATGGCCCACGAAGAGTATTTCGGCTGTAAGCAGGGAAAAATTCTCTCTTGCTTCATTGATGCCCCATATATAG
>JAQTUC010000109.1 GCA_028710385.1 Candidatus Omnitrophota bacterium | reverse complement strand
CTAAAATTTAATCTTGCAATAGCTACGTTTTTATGGATAAATTATAGCATACAAAAAAGAAAATGCGCAGAAAATAACAAAAATAGGCATTACTTTCAGCTTAAATCTTTTTCGGCTGTAAAAACAAGAACTGATTATGCGGAAAATAAAAATTACATTTATATTCTTATTGCTATTTACATATTTCCATGCAGGGTATGCATATGAAGACGGAGATTTCCAGGTATGGAATACAGACTCCGAAGAGAAAAAGATAAATGATAAATTTAAACTTACCATGGACGAAGAATTCCGCTGGGAAAACAACGCAAGCAGATTAATTTACCACCACTATGAACCAGGCTTAACCTATATGGCAAATAAGCATTTGGACATAAGCTTAAAATACCGCCAGGTTTATGAAAAGAAAAATGGTAAGTTCAGAGAGGAAAATCAGCCCAATTTAAATGTTACCCTTAAAGAAGATTTTTTTGGTTTCGGCCTGGAAGACCGCTCAAGGCTGGAATACCGTCATTTTGACTATCAACCTGATTCCTGGAGATATCGCAACAAATTTACTGCGAAAGCGCCTTGGAAATTTACTAGATTTGGGATACAGCCTTATCTGGCGGATGAGATTTTTATCAACTTCTACAATGCTGCCTTCAGTAAAAACAGGTTTTATGCCGGACTGGGATTAAACATAATCAAAGACTTCAAAGCTGAATTGTATTATATGCTTGAAAGCACCAGAAGCAGCGGAAGATGGATAGATGCTAACGTATTAGGAACTAAGTTTAAAATTGCCTTTTAGGTTATTCCCGGAAAAAATCAGATCTGCCAGCGCGTCAAACCCTTGATAGAATCTCTTTCCCAAATATGTTATCCAGCCCCATAAGACAAACCGGGTCAAAATACTTTTTAAGATGCGCCATCTCCTCTATCTGCGCTTGGGTATACATAATTTTTAAGTAAGGTTTTTTTATTTTTCCTATACCATGTTCCGCCGAAACCGTTCCACCAAGCTCAACTGCTTTCCTGCAGAAAGTTTCCATATATTTTTTTGCGGTGATACTTTCGCTATCTGCCTTTGGAAGAAAATTAAAATGCAAATGGTCCTCGCCGATATGGCCAAAATTAACGTAATTGATGCCTGATTCTTTCGCCTTTTCTTTATAAAAATTATACATTTCCATAAACGCAGCAGGCGGCACCGCGCAATCAACCGCAGTTTTAAGCTGCTTGAAGCTTCTTAAATATTCATTTATTGCCTGCGGCAGCCTGTGGCGAAATTCAAAAATACGCTCTCTTTCTTTTGGGGTATCCGCCAAAATGCTTTTATCGGCAATTGCATTTAACGATTCCGACAAGCCAGCCCACTTATCCAGTAATGCAGCCGGGTCGTCATTTTTCTCTACTGCCTGCTCAAAATAAATTGCGCATTCTGCCTGCGGTACAAATGAATATTCACTTCGCAGCATATCCAGCGAATTTTTGTCAAAAAACTCAAGAGACGTTGGTTCTAACAGTTTTTTTATTTTAAGGTTTTTAATTTTTTCTACAAATTCCAATCCTTCTGTTTCTTTTTTAAAGAAGATGAGCCCGTCAAAGACATCCAGGGGCATATCCTGCAGATTGATTTCTGCGCCGACAATCACGCCAAGAGTCCCTTCGCTTCCTATAAATAAATCAATCAAATCCATATCGTTATGCACAAAATACCCGGCTTGTGATTTAAATTTGGGCGCCGTATATGACGGTAATTTGAATTTGAAGTTTTTACCTTTGTGCTCAAAATCAAATAACCTTTTTACCGAGGAGACAGCTTTGCGTTTTATATTTAGCTGCTCACCGGTAGGCAAAACTACCTCAATTCCGGAAATATAATTTCTTATAGAACCATACCCAAAACCCCGCACTCCTGAAGCGCAGGTGGAAATTGCTCCTCCTATAAAAGCAAGGCTTTCCGTCGGCGAACTGCGCAATGTAAGATTTTTTTTAGAAACAGCCTCTTCAAGCTCCTTAAAAGTTAAGCCTGTTTCAAGGCTTACAGTTTTGTTCTCTTTATTAATTTCTATAATGCTTTTAAGCTGCTCTATGGAGATAATTACCCCTCCCAAAGGGACACAGCCTCCGGTTGTTCCGGTTCTTCCCGCAGATATGGTAAAAGGCGTTTTATGTTTGTTAAGGTCTCTGATAAGCGTTACAAGCTCTTCCTTATTTTTTACTATATATAACGATGAGGCGGTTCCGTAAAGATTGGAGGTATCTTCAAGATAGCTTTCAAATTGGTCTTTTTTTGTTTTTATAATCATTTAAAGGCAGGCCGGATTAAAAACCATAATTAAGGCTTACGGCAAGGGCGTCGCTGTCAAAAAAAGAGCCTTCCAGATTAAGCCATACTTTTTCAGTAAAGGGCACGTCAAAGCCAAAAACCAGGCCCACAGATTTGGAAAGGTCTGACATGCGGCGCTTCCTTACTTCATCCACCCAGTGGATATAATCAACCCGTGACCATCGGGTGCCTAAATAAGGTGTGAAGTATTTTAAATCATACGAAGCAAGCAAAGAAACCTGCCAATCGTCAAGTATGGATTTATTCTTTACACCTAAAACATATGTTCTTTTGGGATGAACGCTTATGTGCTGGAAGCCGAATACTACTTTTGTTTTTTCTTTATCCAAAAGGCGAAGGCGGAATCCATATCCTCCGGCAAAACCCGTTGAATAATCAATCTCGGACATATCAGCCGGATGCTGCTTGATGTCGCCGGCTCCGCCCTTTAAATCAATAGAAAGCCAGTCGGTAACGCCGTATGTAACAAGAAGAAAATTCTGAATGCTTCTAACCTTACCATAATCTTCTTCAAGGTAGCGTTTAAAAATACTATAATCCTGAAGGCCTGCAAAAAACTGTTTTTTCTGCGGCATTTTTGTGCCGTAGCAGGGTGCTGCCTGGACAGAAAAAACCTGTAAAAGCAGAATACAAAACAAAAATATTTTACGCATGTTGAGGGTTATTATACCAAGAATTTTTACAGAGGCAAGATGCGTGAAAGTTTAGGCAAGCGACCAGCCGGGCACTTCTATGTTGCTTTGGATCTGAACCTCGGGGTTTGCCGTAAGATCCTGGGGAGTAGCGTGGGGTTGATTAGTCTGAAAAACCAAGCCTATTGTAACCGGAACAGTATTATTTATGGCAGCTCCTACCGCAAAGCCGGTAGCCCTGTTTGTTAAAGTTTCATTAACGCCGTTTTCCGACCTTATAATCTGAGCACCAACAAGAGTATAAGTAACAATGTGCACCACACCGACATCGTTGCCCACCCTTATTGTCATACCATTGCCGGCGGCATTGGGAACAATTGCCGGATTATTTCTGTCACCTACAGCCACAAGAGCGTCTTTACTGATGCGGTCCATAATTAAAGTTGCCTCATTAAGCACTTTAGCTTTACGCTCTGAAGCCTGAAGAAAACGCCTGCTACCGACGTCAAAAGAAGCAACGCCCAAAATGACAACTCCCATAAGGGCAATTGCCATAATAAGTTCCATTAATGTAACTGCTCTTTTCATAAAATTACCTGCTTTACTCAGTAGGGTACCAAACGGTTGTCGTAACTTCCCTATACTGCCTCGGAGGATTTGTGTTAACTGTTCTTACGGTATAACTGTTCTGATGCGCATTGTCACCGTAACTAAAGTTATCAATCACAGTTGCCGTAGGAACCTGGGTATTGGCTCCGAAATTATAAGTCCGGGAAGCACCTCCGCCGGTTGATAACGGGCCTGTGTTCCAGGTATCGCCCCTTACCTGAACATACAAAGCATTCAAAGCCTGCTTTGACAGGTTTGTAGCGACAAGGCGCCGGTTTGCCCGCGCAACATAACGTTTAACACCTATAAAACTGGCAGTTAAACCTCCAAAAACAGTAGCCAAAATTATAAGGCTTACCACTATTTCCATAAGGGTAAAACCCTTGACGGTTTTACCATGGCGCGCCCTAGAAAAAGCAAACCCCGCCAGAGGTTTACTTTCAACAAAGTTTTTCTCCAGCGGGGATTTTATTTCGTTTACTTGCATTTTTGATTCTTTGTGTATATTCATAAATTTACACAACGAACTTTTAAATCAGCATCCTCCAGCGGGCAGTTCAGGCATATTATTGCTTTCATCCGTGCCAGCAGGCACATTTCTTCTGATATGAAAAGTTCTGGCGCCTGCGTTATTTGCAGTCGCAACAGCCTGAGTGCAATAGCTTACAGCAGCGGGCGGATTAGCTACGTTAACCACCTGTACCACGCTGTAATTCCAGTTTGCCGGATTCTGGTTGGGCAAATTCAAACGCAATACGTTATTGCATTGAACAGTCCCAGCGCAGGCAACAAACCGGTTTGTCTCCACGCGGAGAACCTCTTCAGCGTGAGCTATTAACCTAAGCATAGCCTGGCCCTCTCTTTCTCTAGCTCTTACAACCGTAGCACGATACCCCACAACTCCTGCCATAGAAAGGATACCTATAATAACAACGACAATTATCATTTCCATGAGTGTCATTGTTTTATTTTCTTGTTTCATAAAATTAATTTTTAGGGCTGTCAGAATAAAATACTATTTCGGCACAACCAGGTTACAAATATTATTGTTACCGCCTGTGCAGGTGAAACTTCCGTTGGCGCGAATCTGTAACTGATATGCTCCGTAGCTGTTGCTTGTATTGTTTCTTGTTGCTGTTGCT
>JAQTUC010000108.1 GCA_028710385.1 Candidatus Omnitrophota bacterium | reverse complement strand
CGCGCTGTTGGGAGATTTTAAAACATTATCCATATTAATAAGATTTGGATTGTAAGGCGCCAGCAAGGGCGCCAGAATTGCGACAGCAAAAAGCCCGAATACAAAAATTGCGCCTGTTACTGCAAGCCTGTTTTTCTTAAATCTTTTCCAAAACATATTTTTATTTTACTCTTATCCTCGGGTCTGCGAGAGCGTATCCGATATCAGCCAATAAATTACCGATAAGCGTAAGTATAGATACGATAACCACTTCAGCCATGATTACATTGATATCCCTTGCCATTGCGGCGGAATAAAGAAGCTGGCCAACGCCCGGGATTGCAAATATGGTTTCAAAAATTACGCTTCCGCTGATTAGCCCAGGCACAGAAAGCCCAAGTATAGTTATTATCGGAAGAATCGCGTTTCTAAGCGCGTGTTTATAAATTACAACTTTTTCCGGCAGGCCCTTTGCCCTTGCTGTTACTATATATTCCTGGCTCAAAGCCTCCTGCATTTGGCTTCGCATATAACGCGATAAGCCGGCCAGGCTTCCAAAAACAGTTATAAATATCGGCAGAAATAAATGGCGCGTGCTGTCAAAAAACTTATGTATAAAAGATAGATTTTCGTAGTTTAAGGATTTTATGCCTGAAACAGGCAAAACATTCAACCACACGCCGAAAATAAGCTGCAAGATAAGCGCTAGCCAGAATACCGGCATTGCAAAACCGACAAATACGCCGAAAGTTGTAACCTTGTCAGACAATGAATTAGGTTTAACCGCAGAATGTATTCCTATTGGCACGGCAATAAGAAAAATAAGGAACATGGAAATGGCGTTTATTAGGATTGTAATCGGCAGTCTTTCTCTAATTTTATCCCACACAGGACGCGAGTCGCTTGAAAAAGAATTACCGAAATCAAATTTAGAAAAATTTTTAAGCCAGATAAAGTATCTTATATGAAGCGGCTTATCCAGGCCCCATTGTTTTTCGTAAATTGCCCGTATTTCCGGCGTCATTCTGGGGTTTAAGTCAGATACAACATCAGTAGGTTTTCCGGGAGCTAAATTTATAAGGAAAAAAGAAACAAGAGTTATACCGAAGAATGTAATCAGGAGTTCTGCCGCTTTTTTGGATAAGTAGTTTAGCATAATTATATTAGTATCACGTAACAAGTACCACGTAACACGTCTTAAAAAACGTGATACGTGAAACGTGCGACGTGTTACAGGTTAATTTATTCCTCAATCCTATATTTCTGCAGCCTCTTGGGAACATACCACTTCTCTATATTATATCCTATTCCTATAGGAGCAGGCACAATTCCCTCAAACCTTGAGCTTACTATAGGCAGGCTGTCCGGCACATACAAAAATATATACGGCAACTCTTCAGCAAGAATTTCCTGGATCCTGAAATAAGCTTTCTTTCTTTTCTCAATGTCAAAAGTCCTTCTGCCTTCTTCAAGCAGCTTATCCACTTCCTCATTTTTAAAACTTACAAAATTTAATTCTTTTTCTTTTGTTTTTGAAGAATGCCATATATCATACTGGTCAGGGTCAAGCCCTATGCTCCAGCCAAGTATTACAGCTTCAAACCGCCTTTTATCTATAAACCAGTTAATAAAAGCCGACCATTCAAGGCTTCGGATATTAACTTTTATCCCCACTTCTTTGAGCCGGTATTGTATTATTGTTGCGGTTTTTATCCTTTCGGTGTTTGCCATATTGGTAAGTATGGTAAACTCAAATTTCTTTCCGTTTTTTTCAAGGATACCGTCTCTATCCTTATCCTGCCAGCCTGCTTCTTTTAACAACTCTTTTGCCTTTTGCGGATTGTATTCGTATTTTTTTACGTTTGGATTATACGGCCAGGTGTTTGGAACATACGGGCCGGTTGAAATGCTTCCCAAGCCGAAAAGCACCCCCTTAACAATTTCTTCCTTGTTCAAAGCGAAAGCAACTGCCTGGCGTATTCTTTTATCGGAAAACCAGGGGTGCTTGAAATTAAAGCCGAGATAAGTATAAGAAAAAGAAGGGTACCTGAATTTTTTGTAATTTTTTTTGAAAAAGGCGCTGTCTGTTTGTTTCTGATACTGCAAAGACGAAAGGCCTATCCAATCAACGCCTTTTGTTTTAAGCTCAAGAAACATTGTTGTAGGGTCAGGCACAATCCTTAATACTACCTCATCAAGATAGGGCCGTCCTTCAAAATAATTATCATTAGCATCAAGTATTATTTTTTGCCCCGGAACCCATTCTTTGAATTTAAAAGCGCCTGTGCCTGTCGGTTTTCTGGAAAAAGCGGTTTTATTTATATCTTCTTTTTCAAGAATGTGCTTTGGCAAAACCACAAGGCTTCCCCAGCTTGCAAGAGCCGGTGCGTATGGCTTATCATAAGTTACCCTGAAAGTGTATTTATCCAAAACCTCCGCTTTTTTTACCTGAAAATAATCTTCTTTGTAGGCGCTAAGCGTTTTTTCATTAATGATAGTCTGATATCCAAACATTACATCATCCGCGGTAAACTCAACTCCGTCCTGCCATTTAACGCCCTTTTTAAGATGAAAAGTTATTACCAGGCCGCCTTCGCTTATGTCCCAGTTATTTGCCAAATCTCCTATTAATGTAAGGTCTTTGTCGTATTTAACGAGGCCGTTGAATATAAATCCGCTTACCTCATGGGAAGCGCTGTCTGAAGAAAGCATCGGGATAAGATTGCTTGCTTCAGCTGCTGAGCCGATGATTATTTTATCGCCGTAAGCTTGCCTCGCGGCGAAGCCGCTGGCAGGCTGGTTTGGGTTGTCTTGGGGATGTGCAGAAATATTAAAGCCAAGAGATAAGGCCAGAGAAACAAAACACACATTACAAAGGCGGCGGTAGAAGTGCATAAGGGGAGACGGAATTTGTCCTACAAATAATAACAGGGTAACCCTGAAATCTACACAAGCATGCTTAACAATATAAATAACGGTTCATTAAATTCAATGCCCACTCTGTAACTGTCATCCTCTTTTCTGGACCAGCGCACCGTGCCTTCCAGTATAAGCGGGACTTTCTTTTTTGTGGTTATTTCTATTTTAACTTTTGTGTCTACAGGAAGAGGTTTTTTTGTTTCAATGCCTAATCCTTTCGGGCTTATGTCTTTGCAGACGAATGTTCCGGAAGATATGTCCTTAAGCACATAATTACCGGGCATTGAGCAAGCAGTCCTGTCAAATAATCTTTTTTCGCTGAAAGCCCGTTTCGCCATGGTGTACTCCTCCTTTATGCTTAAACGTTTAAGTTGCCCCGCAAATGTTATATTATTTTATCCAGGTTGAAAGGTAAAATTTTATCAAAAGAAATTCCGCAGCGCCATAGCCCGCGGACATTGTTACACCAGCAAACTCTTCCCCCAACTTCAATCAGCCCGCTTTTGGCGTTAAAAAGCTGCATCCGCACATTGCTGTTAATTGTAAGCGGCTCAGCTGCTATAACGCCTGCGCCCTTATAACTTATATCATTACAGGATACATCCTGAGGTTTTCCTGCGCCGGACTCGCATTTGCCCTTCAAGAAACAACTAAATCTCTGATAGGCACGCCTATAACCGTAAAGACCTTCGTTCATGATAAGCCTCCTAATGTTATAATTTTACACCACCTAAAAATTAAATCAACTATTCTCGCCCATTTTTAAACCGCTTGCGCCTTAAGAGCACCTCCTTTAATTTGTACCCCGCGGTAAAAGGAATAGGGTTATGAACCGCATTTAATACTTATAACTAATTTTCGCCTTTATCCGCGTCACCTTCTCCAGTTTGAGGCTTTGCCTCTAACGTATTTCCCCAGAACTGGAAACACCAAAGCCATGGCGACATAAACATGCTCATTTGAAATCTTACAAAACTCAAAAATGCCTCAAACGGCCACATAAGAATAAACGTTGATGCCGCCTGCGTATGCTGCTTTGACTGCTGGTCTGCATACGGCTGTATAAACTCAGGCGGCTGGCTGGAAAAACCGCGTATACCCCACCTGTCTAATCTTGCCAGCATCTGAGGCTCTATTGCAACGGCTATCTTTGCTATGGTAATCAGCCTTTGCTGCTGCGTTAATGCCTCGCCCATAAATACGGGGGTAACCGCGCCAAGCCTGTCTGCCTCGTTAACCAGCCTTTCTAAGGTTTGAGATACATGGCCCGCGTGCTTTAAAACATTATTGAACTGCGATATAGCGAAGTACCACAATGAAAATATTTTTTCTTTTTCTCTGAAACTTATAAAGCGGCCACGCGGATAGATGCCATCCATTATATTCATATATTTCTGAAGAAAGTTTACGGCGAAATCGTATATATCAATACAGTCGCTTATCTGCGCCAGAAGCTCATTAACGCAGCCGGCATTCCTGCCGTCTAGGGTAGAGGTGTAAGCTCCTACCGGGTCAAAGGATTCTGTGCTGTCTTCTGCAATTTCATCAAGCCGGGAAAAAAGAGGGTAAGCATAACCTTCAATAATCTTTTTAAGCCTTTTCATTCTCCAGACAAAAACATTGCATTCGGTTAAAAAGATATCCAAAATTGCCAGCCTTTTTTCCGAAGCATACAAACTGTCATTCCAAAGGGCAAGTATACTGCCGCATATTTTTTGCGCTTCCTGGGCGTTTTCAACTCCATCCAGAATATGTGAAGCTTCGTGGGAAAATACAGCTTCAACGAGCGACGGCCTTACTCTCATCAGCCAGAAATACAATGCCGCGTCAATGTATATGCCTTTTTTAAGGCTGACCACAGCAGCGTCTTTTGCTTTTAACTGTTCGTGCTGCGCCTTAAGCTTAATATGTATGCTTTTATCCTCCCTGATTGCGGTTGCCGCTACAAA
>JAQTUC010000107.1 GCA_028710385.1 Candidatus Omnitrophota bacterium | reverse complement strand
TTGGCAGGTTTTGCCCAAACTAGTTGAATTAAAAGGCGCAAGCTTCTTATGTATTAAGGATTTGTCCTTGGCAGATCATGCATTTAGACTCCCCTTCCCTCCGCCGGTTGACTACATAAACCTTTTGCCTATTGGCATGATGATAACCGGTTTAATCCAGCAAAAACTTATGACTCCTCCTGTAACCTCTGGAGATCAGAAATCAATGGGTTCAGCCGGAGTAATTATGTCTCTTATGTTTGGTGTGTTTCTTTACAACTTCGCTTCCTGCCTCACGCTTTACTGGCTTACCCAAAATATCCTTACTTTAGCTTACCAAATGCGCGTTTCAAAGTTGCGTTTTCACGTGAAAACACCAAAAGCGCATGGGCCAATTGATTAATGTAAAGCTTATTTTCTCTGTATAATTCAGGTTTTCACGTGAAAACCTGAAGACCGTCTGCGCCAATTTCAAAGGCTTTTCCCAGCCAATACCAATCCACAAACATTTAGCAACAAGCACATATAGAATATTGTTTACCAAAATTGCAAAGTTGTTTTCACGTGAAAACGTGTTCAGTTTTCAAAAACATCTTGACAACTACTTATTTATAGTATATGTATATATTATATACATATGAAAACGTTTTCACGTGAAAACGTTCAACACAACACCAAACAGAATGAGTAAAATAATAGGAATTTGCAATCAAAAAGGCGGCACAGGTAAAACTACAACCGCCATCAATTTAGCTTCTTATCTGGGCCTCACCGATAAAAAAACTCTCATTATTGATATGGATCCTCAGGGTAATGCAACTTCTGGTATGGGTTTTAACGCCGAAGGAAAGCATTCAATATATGATGTGATTTCTGCAACCAGCAATATAGAAGAAAGCATTTATCAAACTCAATGGCCGGGCCTTTCCATAATACCTTCCAATATTTCCCTGACTGGCGGAGAAATAGAATTGGTGAATATTGAAGCCAGAGAAATGCGCTTAAGAGAGGAATTACTTAAAATTAAAGAAAAGTTTTCGTATATTATAATTGATGCGCCGCCCTCGTTAGGGCTTCTTACGGTTAATGTTTTAGTTGCCGCGGACAGCGTATTGGTTCCTATCCAATGCGAATATTATGCGCTTGAAGGAGTGTCTAAGTTGCTGCACACAACCGAGCTTATCAAAGAAAGATTAAATTCATCGCTTGAGATAGAGGGCGTGCTTCTTACTATGGCGGACTTCCGCACCAGGCTTACTTTGCAGGTGATAGAGGAAGTGCGTAAATTTTTTAAAGAGAAAACTTTTAATACAATTATTCCGCGCAACATCAAACTTGCTGAAGCGCCGAGCTTTGGCAAGCCCATACATTTTTATGATGCTTTCTGCGTGGGCTCAAAAGCGTATTTGAATTTGACCGAAGAAATTCTAAAAGAAAAAATTGATTTCTACCAGATAATTAAAAAAACTGTTGAAGGAGTTCCGCAAACCTTGACAAAAGCCGAGTAAAAATTCAGGAGGACCTTCCCGATGGAAAAAAGAGCTTTAGGAAAAGGATTAGACGCGCTCATACCGAGAAAAATTCCGCAGGTTACAACTGCCAAAGAATTTACTTATCTGTCCCTAAGTAAAATTAAGCCGGGGAAATATCAACCGCGGCAGGAAATAAATCAGGCAGAATTGGAGGAGCTGTCCCGTTCCATAAAAGAGAAGGGGCTGATACAGCCGATAGTGGTCAGGAAACTTGCCGAGGACAGCTATGAGGTGGTTGCCGGCGGAAGAAGGTTTCAGGCTGCTAAGTCATTGGGGCTCAATGAGTTACCAACGATTATCCGTGAGCTGGATGACAAAGATACTTTTATTTTTGCTATCACTGAAAACCTGCAAAGGAAAGACTTAAATCCCATTGAAGAGGCAGAAGCTTTTAAAAGATTAATAGAGGAATTTGAATTTACTTATGACGATATAGCAAAGTTTGTGGCAAAAGACAAAACAACAATAGTCAATGCCTTAAGGCTTTTTAAATTGCCTAAAGAAATTCAGGAAGCAGTTAAAAAAGGAATAATCAGCCGCAGCCAGGCGCGCACAATACTCGCGTTAGAAAGCGAAGAGGACCAGCGCAGAATTTTTAATGACATACTAAGAGAAGGCCTTCCGGTAAGAGAAATTGAAAAAAGGGTGCAACGTTCAACCAGGAAGAAAAAGCCGGCTGACCCGTTTGTTGCTGAGGTAGAGGACAGGCTGCAAAAAGCCCTCGGAACAAAAGTAAGTGTCTTTAACAAACGGAATAATCGTGGTAAAATAATCGTTGAGTATTATTCCTTGGAAGACCTGGAAAGAATAATAAAAAGAACAACGGCTTCTTAACCGCGAACAAGGATAATAGGCCCCGTCTTAAACTTCCAGTCGCCAGAAGCTAAAAGCCAATATTTTTTAAAGGAGGATTCGCATTATGAAAAACGAGGCAACATTGGTAATTATTAAGCCGGACGGATTAAAGAAATCCCTAACCGGCAATATCTTAAGTCGCCTTTCAGAAACAAAACTAAAAATTATCGGCGCAAGAGTGGTCAAGGTTGACGAGGAACTTGCCCGCAAGCATTATTCCCACCTTCAGGATAAACCATTTTTCCCGGAACTGGTCAAATATATAACCGGACAACTTCACGGAGAAAACAGAGTCATGGCGCTTGTATACTGGGGCAGGGAAGCAATAAGCAAAGTCCGTCAAATCGCAGGCGCAACTAACCCGGAAGAAGCAGACCCGGTAAGCGTTCGCGGCGCCTACGGAAGGATTTTAACCAGCGGGCTGTATGAAAATGTTATACACGCATCAAGCAGCCCTGATGAGGCCGAGCGGGAAATAAAATTATGGTTTGAGCCGGATGAAATAGTCTACGACCTTTATCGCACAGAGGAAAAAGAATCAGGCGGTATCAGAAAAAGGGCGTGGAAGTAGCATAAATAATTACAGGCGTTCTTTTAAAATCACAATTTACAATACACAAATTACAAACAAACCATCCGCCACTGTTAAAAAAATTAGGCGGATCCGCCCAAGGCGGACAATACCAAAATTATCCGCTTTCGGCGAGACCTCGCCACAAAGTGGCGGGCAATAAACAAAACATCTTTTTGTGATTTCGGAATTGTTTATTGTATATTGTTTGTGGTTTGTCCATTGTGTGTTGTGATTTGATTTACCGTTTAAAAAAGGAGTACACATGAGGTCAATGACCGCTTACGCTAATATCTACAAGAGGAAAAAAACGCAGACAATACAGGTTACTTTGCGCTCCGCAAATTTCAAATACCTGGACATCTCAATCCACGATTTCCCTTCACAGAACGTGCTTCTTGAGGAGCAGATTAAAGAGGAAATAAAGAAAAAAATAACGCGCGGCAAGGTCGAAGTTTACGTTTACCTTAAGGGCCATATTGAAAGCGATGTTTTTATTGACGAATTTAATCTTGCAAAATATATTACCGAAGCAAAAAAACTCTCAAAAAAATACAAGCTTTCGCAGGAGCTTAACATAAGCGATTTTTTTAATCTTCCTCAGGTTGTTTCCTGGAGTGAAAAGAAAATGGAGGAGAGCCTTATATTTTCTGCCGCAAAAGAAGGGTTGCAGAAACTCCTGGAGTTTAAAATAAAGCAGGGCGAAATAATCAGGCAGGATATGATGAAAAGCCTGACGGGATTAAAGGGGAACGTGAAAATTATAAAAGAAGGAAGCGCTGCTGTTTCTTCGCACGATAACGGTAAGGACGATATCAACGAAGAAGTTTCTCTGGCGTCTTTTTATATCGGAGACCTTGAGAAAAAAATAAATGCAAAATCGGTAATATCAAAAGGCAGATCCATTGATTTTTTAACGCAGGAGATTTTAAGGGAATTAAATTCAGCTTCAAGCAAAACAAAAAAGAAAAACATTGCGCCCTTGATTGTTGAAGCGAAAAATTACCTGGACAGGATAAGAGAGCAGGCGCAGAATGTGGAATAAGCCCCGCGATGCGCTTAAGGTGTGCTTGTGAAAATCCCCACAATAGTTATACTTTCCGGGCCCTCAGGTGCCGGAAAAACAACATTGCTCAATAAAGTTTTTCGCAAAAAAAGCATAAAAGAAAATTTTATCCGGTCAATTTCCTATACTACAAGGACAATCCGGCCGAAGGAAAAAAACGGCCGGGATTATTTTTTTATCAGCAAGCGTAAATTCTTAAGCCTAAAAAGACAGGGATTTTTTCTTGAGAGCCAGCGCGTTTTGGATAATTATTACGGCACAGCCGAATACTTTTACGAGCAGGCAGAAAAAGAAAATAAAAACCTTATTTTGTGCATAGATGTTAAAGGAGGATTGTATTTGAAAAAAAAGAAAAAAGAAGGTAAAATAGTCACTCTTTTTATAGCTGCTCCGAGCGAGCTTGATTTGTTCAAGCGCCTTAAAAAGAGGACAGAAACCATGCGGACAATCCAGAAGAGGATTGCGCTTGCGAAAAAAGAAATGAAAGTATCAAGGCTGTACGATTCAATTATAATAAATAAAGATTTAAGCAAGTCGCTTAAAGAATTGGAAAAAGTTCTTCTGGAAAATAAAAACTAAAACATTGGAGGTATGAAATGAACGACAAGTATATTCATTTGGAAAATCTTATAGGCGCAGGCGCAGGCTCCATATATAATCTTACGATACTTGCGGCAAAAAGAGCTTTGCAGCTTGCTGATGGAGACAAAGCGCTCATAGAAAAGCCTACAGAAAAAGTCTTGGATACCGCACTCCGGGAAATTGCTTCAGGCAAGATTTGTTTGAAGAAAAAAGAATAAACTATCGGCGCGGTAGCCAAGCGGTAAGGCAGCGGTCTGCAAAACCGCTATCCAGCGGTTCAAATCCGCTCC
>JAQTUC010000106.1 GCA_028710385.1 Candidatus Omnitrophota bacterium | reverse complement strand
GGCTTAAAAAAGTATTTGAATAGATTAAAACGCCTAAGATAAGCAGCAAAAGGAAAGTTAGTATCTTATCGCAGTGGCTGATATTTTTTTTTAGCATGGCAATCGTACCTTTAATTTTTAAATTCCAACCGGAACGGAAATAGGAAATTACTCTGTCTTGCTGGAATCTCTCCCCCCGACAAAGCCTCTATGTCTGAATAGATTGTCCGGATTCCATTTTTTGCCATAAACCTCTCCAACCGGTTTTTACCCCATAAACAAAATCCAGATTTTGTATATAGCCAGAATCACAACCCCCCAGAAACTCAGAAAAAACAGGTAATGGAAAAATAAATTTCCTTTCTTAAGCATCGTGATATCTTCCACATAAATAACTTCGCATGCACCTGCACCTTGGTCGTCACGGGTCGTGCTTGTTTGCCACGTAAATTCCTCAGCGTCCAACGAACCTGCTTTTTTAAGAAGCCGGGCTTTAATGTTTACAAGTTTCCCCTTAATAGAAATCTGATCTCCGGCAGAAAGACCGTTGACGATCCTTCGTATACGTTGTTCTTTGACTACGATATGACTGTTAGCCATTTCGTTGAGATCAAAAACGGTATTAGAGTTAAACCACCGCACATTACACCACCTGCAATCCTGGGAAAATTGCACATCTTTATTAAGATGCGCCTTGCCTTTGGCATTATTTCCCCAAATCATGCATAAATCAACGGGAAAAACCGATCCATATCTATAAGCATTAAAAATGTCGTAGTTAAATTTACTTACTATAAGCCCTTTTAAAGTGTAATCATAAAGCGGTGTTAACCGGTAAGCATAACCGTTGGATTCAAATTCAATTTTTTCCGGATTGGCTATCGCCAGTTGGACTGGTTTTTCAAAAATTTCCGGCTCAATGATTTTGATGTTACGTATATCTTTTTTACCGAAAAAAGCAAAAATACAAACAGCAAGAAGAATCCAGAATAAATATTTCTCTGCTATGGTTTTCAAAGCATACTCCTGTTTTTATTCTTCTTCAACCGTAACCTTGACTATCCCCTCGTCAACGCCGGCAATACGGGAAAATGCCTCCCTGCTTAAATCAATTATCCTGCCCTGATTGTAAAAATATCTGGAAGGCCCGAAGTCATTATGCCGCACTCTTACGCATTTGCCGTTTGCAGTATTACAAACTTTATAATATTTTCCGAAATCTTTTTTCCTTAGGGAGCAGATTAAATCGTGCCTGTTAGGCTTTTCTCCGGTTGAGGTAATTTTTGAAGAATGCCAGGAAGCAAGGCCTGTTTTAGGATAAGGGCCGTATACAGGAGTATTATCGGCGCAGGCGGTAAAAATTACAATTGTTAATGCGAACAACAGCCGTTTACTGGCCATTTTAAAAACGCTTGGCGTTATTTTCCTTTTTTCTTTTTGGCAGCAGGTTTCTTTTTTATAACTGATTTTTTCTTGTCATTAACCTGCGGTTTATTTATAACGGGCATCTGAGCAATGGTCATTTGCCTTGGCCTGCCATCGGCGGCCGCGTTAAAACCGCCTGATTTACGCCGGGAGAAACACTCCTGGCAATATACCGGCCTGCCGCTGCTTGGCACAAAGGGAACTTCACATTGCTTCTTGCAGTCCGCACAGACAGCTTTATGCATAACTCTTTCTCTGAAGCGGTCATTTTGCCTTTGCGCTCTGGCGTGGGCGTTGGATTGCAGTTGAAAAGGCTTCTCGTTTAAAAAAGGCTTAACCTCCGCCGGCTTGGGCGCTATGCTTTTAGAAATAAGCGTATCCAGTTTTTTGTCCAACAAAACAAGTTGTTCGTGGATTTTTGCGATAAATACCAGCATATCTGCTTCGTTTTTTGATTGTTTCTTCATGGCACTCCTTAATTTACTAACGCGGCGGTATTGCTAAAATATCCTTATAAATGTCAAATGCCCCATCCTGCTCCAAATGCAGAAAGTGTCCGGCTCCTTTTATAGTCTTAATTTCACACTGTTTGATTTGAGAACAAAGAAACTTAACATCCTCATGATCAATAATTGTATCATTTTCTCCGTGTATTAGAAAGGTTTTCGCGGTAATCTGCGAAAGTTTTATTAAGTCGCCTATTTTTTTCGTAGATATAACAAACAATCCGTGTTCGTAAAATGCCCGCAAATGCTCTTCGCTCATTGTTTGAAACTGTTTGATGATTTTATTTTTTACGCTCTCCGGTAGATTTTGCCCGAAACTTTCAATTAACGTATCTGCCATTTTCTGCCTGTCGCCTTTAGCTATCTGGGAACCCTTCTTGATTGTTTCAATCATCTTATCGTTGGCTTTTGTCCCAAGGCTTGCCAGGCATAATTGTTTCACCTCATTAGGGTAGCGCGACGCAAACGCAAGAGCAACTATGCCTCCCCAGGAAGCAGAGCACATTGTAACGCTCTTGTTAATTCCTGTGGCTTTTATCACTTCGCGTAAGATGTCAATCTGCTCATCCAACGTTACAAAAACAGGGCCTGATGTAACTTTGCCCTTGCCTTCATTGGGAAAATCAAAAAGCACTATCCTGTAATGCGGGGCGTAGCGTAATAAAAAAGTATGCCACATAGCCATAGACTGCTGCACGCCGTTAAGGCACAAAATATGCGGGCCTTTACCCTCATAAATACGATAAGGGATAACAAATCGCGCGAATTCAATTGTTCCTTTTACGATTGCCGAGCCCTGCCTCATATATCTGGTGAAATTAGATTTGTTTGACATTTTTTTAAATCACAGATAGAAAAATTATTTTTTTAAAGACTTAAGATAAGCCTTTCTCTCCGCAACCGCCTTTTTGACTCTCATCCCTATGCCAAAACCGCCTAAACCTTCAGCCTCTGCTTTATGCGCTGCCAAAGATGCAATCTGCGCTGCGTCTTTAGCATTATCCCCGCTCGCCACAAGTTCAGAAACTGCGTTTGCGGCATTTTTAAGCGCCCTGCCTTTTACACCGTCTTTCCACATATCCAGTAAAACAGGTTTTATCTCGGCTATGGGCGCTTTTGATAACATCATCTTCTTTACGTAAGGCTCCGTAACTTTTATAAACTCACCAGAAACGCCTTCTTTTTGAAGTTCAAATCTTAACTCTTCAAAAGCGGTATCATTGGTTGCGCAATAACTGAAAAATCCCGGCGATAAAAGCAACACGGACAAAAAAATAAATATTGCCTTCATATTATTTAACTATATTTTTTATTGGTTATTTTGCGCGGGAAATTTTTAAAGCCGACGCAAACTTCCAGTAACTAAAGTAGCTATTGTGTTATTGTAATACGTTAATTGATTAAGAGCAAATAAAAATTACCAAAACAGCTGATTAAATTCCGCGTAAAATTGACTTTTGGTAATATCAAACAGATTTCATGTTCTCATGGGCGCTTCCCGGGGATTTCCGAAACACCTTTAACCCCGCGGCTATCTCAACCCAGCCAACCAGCACATCAACAATCTTTCGGCATTCATCAGCGGTTAGGCTCCTTCCCTTGGGAATTGAATGCCATTTTAAAAGGCATCCGCGGCAACAGGTAGCTGTTGCGTGCTGCGCCTTAAAAACAGGATGATTCCTGAAAGGGGTTTGCTTCCCGTCATTTACCGGGTTTGCAGGAGCCAATCTTTTTTGGATGAAATATTGCGCGTGCTGCCGGATTTTTTCTATTCCAATTTTTTTGATATACGCCAAATCTTTACCGTCCAGCTTAAAGCCGGAACGGAATTTTGAACGTTGCAGCCGTGGCAGAAGTTTATACAAATCCAATTCGCGCGGCATATTGATTTTTATCTTCCGCCATTTTCCACCCCGGAGGTGGAAAATGGTTTTAAAGTGCTGCCTACTGCCAAACCATATTTCCGGTTAAATCCTGCGGCTCTCCACCCTGAGAAATCGGAATTGTCAGGGCCTTACCGGCGCTCTTATTTTCGTTTGCCAATTTTTTAAGGTCTATAAAGCGCAGGTTGGAATTATCATAGCTCTTAAAATATAAAACTTTATTTGTCAGGTCTTTAAATACGGTCCATTGCGTGAGCTCGCTGACTATTGTTCCGTCAGCCTGGGTTTCGCGTATTACGCCGGAAGGTATGTCAACATTATTAATTATGTGCACCGCAAGGCTAAGCGCGGTTTTCGCGTCTTTCGCCGGATAGGCAGCATTTTGAATTTGAACAATACGGATAAAGCGCGAAGGTGGAGTCCAGTCTGCCGGAAGCCCCAGCCATCCGCTGCCCTGGCCGAAAGGCTTAACCGTAATGCCGGCAAAATCTTTTTCCAATGCATTGAAAGGGTTCAGGTTTAAATAAGCGCGTAAATTTGTTATCTGCCAGGGAAATTCCGGCATATTGGTCAAAACTCCAATGGGATTATCGTAAACTTTCTTTTCGCCGTTGATAAATTCAACTACAAGATTGTTGCCTTTTGCGTCATGCACGGCAACATGAAGCGGCAGCCCTGCGCCCGCACCGGGAACAGTTTCCATCCAGACGCGAACCTTAGGCAATTCTTTTTTTAATTCCTCAACTGTTGCAAAATTGCCGAGTATCCAGGAAACGAAATCAAGATTGCTTATGGCAGACTCCGGCTTATGTATTGTTTCATATTTGCTTTCAAGAAAAAGCAAGCACCCCACGGAAAGGCCTGCTTCATTCATTCCGTCAACAAACTTATCGCTAAGCCCCATTCCGTTTATACCAAGATAGCTGTAGCGCGATTTCCAGCTTAAACCTCTCTGCTCCTCAGGGGCAACGCTTGAAAAATCTTTGCCTGCCGGCTCAAATACAATATTTGAATTTGCGGGAATCGCGAATTCATTCGTGCGGGTATTTATGACTGCTCCGTCCTCTGCCTTAAGCACAAAATCAGTGCAGGCAAAACCGGCCGCCGTTTGTGCCATAAAAAAAATAATCAG
>JAQTUC010000105.1 GCA_028710385.1 Candidatus Omnitrophota bacterium | reverse complement strand
ACTCCAAAACTGTAATCAGCGTGTTTTAAGATCCGCATATTTGCCCAGCCTGCTTATGGCAAGTATAATTTATGTAATTTTTCTTTTAGGTTTTATTTCCGGTTTCTTAATCGGCTTATTCCTTGCGGTTAAACCGTTTAAGGCGATAGAATTGCAGAAAAAATTCTACGCAAAAATTAACTGGAATATAGAGCCCATATCTATGGAAAAAGAGATAAGAAACACACGCATAATGGGGTTGTTTCTGGCTGTTACCGGGGCGATGGCAGCGGTTTTTCTTTTAAATAAAATTTATTGATTTATCCTTCCGTTTAGTTTATTATAAAACAATATAATGGTTAAATTTGATGAAATAATCAGTGCGTCTTTGGAATGGACAGCAACTGTGTTATTCAGGCCATTTAGCCCAAAAAAATGGCTCATTTTAACGTTTATTGCTTTAATGGCGGGAAGCATTTCCGGAGGCAATTCTAACTTTAGTTCCTCCGACAGAAGGCACGACAGAAAAGAAAGTTACGCCGCAAACTACGATCAGGGAAAACCCTTCCAGTTGGCAAAAACATCCACGCCGGAGCGCAAATCAGTTTCAAGAGGGCAGTTCAGGGGATTTTTTGAAAAACCCTCTGCCGGTTCAGTTATTTTCTTAATTGTTTTAGGTGTCATCGCAGGAGTTGTTTTGCTGTTGGTATTAATGTGGTTTTGCTCGCGTTTTTATTTCATATTCCTGGAGGATACTATTCGTAACGACGCTTCAATAGCTAAGCCTTTTAAGAACAACAAAACCATAGGAAATTCTTTTTTTAAATTCAATCTTGTATTTTTGGTTTTTATTATAGGTATAATCGCCCTTATAGCGCTGTTTGGCTTTATGTCCTTATCCGGCATAGGCGCATTTAAGACAGGCGCTTCTCCCGGCGCTTTTAAGGTTTTGGCTGCGATATTTCCCGCAATTTTATTATTTATCCTTTTTCTTATTATTGTTGCGGTCGTCAGCCTTATTGTGAATGATTTTGCGATTATAGTGATGTTTAAGGATAAAATAAAATTTATGCCTGCCATAAAAAAAGTTCTTTCTGTGCTTAACCTGAATAAGCTGAATTTTCTTTTATATATTCTTATCAAAATGGGCTTGGCTATTGTTTCTTCCATAGTTTACACAATTACCTCGCTGGTTGCTGTCATGGGGCTGATTTTTCCTATAGCGGTCATAGTGGGCGGGCTGTATTTTATTTTTAAGGTTATGCCCGGTGGCATGCATTTGGTATTTTTAATTGTGGTTATTTTTGCCGCAGTGCCGGTATTTTTATTCTTATGGTACTGCCTTGTCTGTATCTATCTTCCGATAGCAGTTTTTTTCAGGGTTTTCAGCGCGAAATTTTTTGGAAGGCTTGATAGTCGATACAACCTCTTTAAATACGCAAATGAATAATTTAGCGTATAGCGTTTAGCGTATAAAGACGCTATCCGCTAACCGCTGCAAAAAGGAGTCAGGATGAAATGCGTGAATCATAATGATAAAGACGCCCTGGGAGCGTGTAACTTTTGCGCTAAAAAAATATGCCCTGAATGCGCAGTTGATTTAAAAGGAGAGATTTACTGCAAAGATTGTATTGCCATAAAAATGGGCGCCGCCAAAAAACAAGAGCATTCTGCCTCGCTTGCCGCAATTTTAAGTTTTTTTGTTGCCGGGCTTGGCCAGATGTATAACGGTCAGGCTTGGAAGGGGCTTTTAATATTTGTTACTTCCTTGCTGTTTGTGCCCTGGGTTATAGGAATATTTGACGCATATTTTACCGCCAAAAAAATTAACAGGGGCGAAATTGTTTTAAAGAAAAAAACCGGGTGCTTGATAGCGCTGGTTGTGTGGGTTTTTGTATCATGGGTTATGATTCTTATCCTTATAATTTTTGCTGCTATTGCAATACCTGCTTTTATGACAACGCGCATGCGCGCGGCAGAGAACGCAACGGTAACTGCGCTTAAATCCATTTCTTCTGCTCTTGAATCTTATGCCGGCAAAAATAACAATGTTTATCCGGAGAGTGAATCCAGTTTGCTTAATGCCCAGCCGCCGCATTTATACACACCGCACAACAACCGTAAAATCAGCGGATATTTGTTTATTGAAGAGCTAAAGCCGTCAGGTTATAAAATTACGGCAAGCCCCGTTGAATGCGGGGTGACCGGAGAAAAAATATATACCATAGAAACCGGAGGTAAATTTTCTGAGCGCAATTGTGCGGCACCGGATATCAAATATCCGTATGTCGTAGAAGAATACAAAGATTAAAAAAGGAGGGCGGCGATGCGCAATAAAGTGTTATGTTTATGTTTTATTTCTTTCCTGCTTCTGGGCAATGCATTCTGCGAAACTATAATTCTTAAATCCGGAAAGCAGGTTGAGGGCAGTATCAAGGAAAGAACAAGTGACTCTGTTAAGGTTGATATGGAAGGTGTCTCTATAACGTATTATCTGACCGACATCGTTTCCATAAACGGGCAAAAAGTAGCTATTGAGAACGTTACAATAACCGAAGAAACAAAGCCGCAGGAGCCTTTAAACCCGGAACACTTTGAACTAACCGTTGAACCGCAAACGCCTGATACCGCAACCACAGATGAACCTGTTTCCGGAGACACAGTTAAAACCACGCCGCCTTTTAGGCCGGGCGCTTCATCAGGGGCGGCGTCTTCAGCCGTGCCGGCAGGTATTACAGCCGGCGTAATCGGAGGCATTATTTTATTTGCCCTGTTTTTTCTTTTGGTAGTATATGTTTACAGCTCAATCTGTCTTCAGTTTATTGCGAAAAAAACAAACAGCACCCCGGCGTTTCTGGCATGGATTCCGTTTGGGCATTTCTTTTTAAGATTTAAGATTGCTAAGATGAGCTATCTATGGATTTTTGTCCCCATAGGTATAATTTTTATCAGTTTTGTCACTGGTTTTTCCGTCGGTTTATTAAATGCTTTAACCGGCGGCAGTAAAACTGCGGTTACCGCAAACCCATTGTTTATGATTGTTAACTTTTTCCTTTCAGCTGCCTATGCCGCATTCGCCGGTTATGTATGGTACAAAATTGCTCTTGCGAGGAATAAGAAAGGCTGGATAGGGGCTCTGATGGCTATAAGTGTTTTAGGTAATATACCTTTTGTTTCTATAGTAGTCCTTATCGGCTGCGCTGTCATAATGGGTTACCTGGCTTTTTCTGAATAATTATATAAGGTCAACATTTTTCCAAGCTATCTAAATCAATGGATACGCCGGAAAAATGTTAGACCGAATTTACCCAGCACTTATTTTTGAAAATATGTTTGAAGCAAACATAGAAAAGTCTTTAATGCATGGATATAATGTTGTTACAAAAATAAGTGCTGGGTTCCTTGTCCGCCAAAGCATTAGCGAAGGCGGAAATTCGCGCATACAACTTATGTTCGCCTTCGGCTGCCATAAGTTGTGCGCTCATTGAAGGAGGATTTAAAATGTTTTGTAGAGCTTGCGGAAAAGAAATAAAGGATGAAGCTGATGTCTGCGTAAATTGCGGAGTGAAAACGGTAAAGCCCTGTGAAGGCGGCAAAGAATGGATTGTGGCGCTGCTTTTGTCGGTATTTCTGGGGCATCTTGGCATAGACAGGTTTTACCTTGGCTACATAGGCCTTGGTATATTAAAACTTCTGACGTTCGGCGGCTGCGGTATTTGGTGGCTGATAGACCTTATACTTATAGCTGCGGACCAGCTTAAAAGCGCAGACGGAAAACCGCTTGTAAAAAGATAAGTGAAAAAAATATTAATTGAATGCATTTCGCTTTCAACGCCCCGCGGAAGGATTTTGGCGTTCTGCGCTGGTTTGTTTTTTCTCGGCGCAATTGATTTCTCTGCTGTTACTATCCCGGATTTGTGCATATGGAAGAAACTGTTTGGTTTCTGCCCGGCAGAGGGGACCACCCACGCGCTTAATGCTTTCTTAAGGGGTAATTTTTCGCAGAGCATAAACTATAATTTAAACATAATAATCATTGCGCCTGTTTTGCTGATTATTATTATAAAAGACGCCTTAAGCATATTAAAACTGCATAAATAAGGCCAGTCATTTACGCAGGCTCCCTTACCTATATTATATAGCCTGCAACCCCGGAATTTGCGCTGCATTGACAAAGGATCCGATATATGTTATATATTAACAATATTAATATTTAATACTGTTAAATATTTTAGGAGATTAAATGCATCTTTCCGTAGAAACATTTGCCGGCAGGCTTAACGAAATAATGCCTGTGATAGTTAAAGAATTTACCGCCAGGTTTACAAAAGAATTGCATAAGAACAAAATAACTCTCCCCCAGTTTTTAGTCCTTGAGTTTTTAAGCAGAGGTGGCTCATCTAAAATGACGGAACTTGCCAACTTTATGAATGTAACTACCGCTGCGATGACAGGCATAGTTGACAGGCTGGTAAGAGACGGATACCTTAAGCGTGTTGCCGATTGCAATGACCGCAGAATAATCAAGGTTAAATTGACCGACGATGGCAACGTTATCGTAAAAAAGATTAACGAGCGTAAACGCCAGATGTTTATAAAAGTGTTCGGCAGAATTTCTGAAGAAGACCGTGAACGGTATCTGACGATACTTAAGCAAATTAAAGATGTGCTGGTTGAGAATAATATTTGACGGGGCTTATTTTTTCGCACTGCGGATTCTGTATTTTTAATCTTTTAACATCAAAACGAGGAGGCACCAGGTATGCTTAATGAAATTAAATATAAACACGCCTTATTTTTAAATCCTTACATTGAGAACCATGCAACCAGCGTAATGAAGCTTTTCCCGCCTACGGGCCTTGAGTATGTCGCAAGCAGCGCAAAGGATTATGTAGGTAGAATAACGCTGCTTGATTTACGCTACGAAAAAGAATTGACCAACCCCGCAAACCTGTTCGCCTTTATTAAAAAAGAAATA
>JAQTUC010000104.1 GCA_028710385.1 Candidatus Omnitrophota bacterium | reverse complement strand
TTACGATCCCTGAACCAATTGTAAAGAGTAGCTCTTGAGATTCCGACAATCTTAAGGACTTCTTTTGTACGGTAAATTTTAGCCGTTTGCAAATTCATCCTGGGTTTTATGGATTCGTTTTAATTAGTTAGTATACTAAACTATATTAAGCTTTATTTAAGTATACCGTAAATTATGTTGCATTGTCAATGTCTATTTTGAAAATACCCCAAAAAATAGCAACCATACTAAGGTATATTAAAGTATATTATAGTATATCAATAATAATTTACCTTATTTCTCCTGAATAGCAATCAAATTTATTTGTTTGAGTTTAATGCTAAGGCAGGAATTCTCTTTACAAAATAAAGCAAAGATAATGCGCTTAAGGCAGCCAGGGGGCTAAATATAAATTCGGCTAAATAGCCGGATTAAAGCCGTTTAAAATCTCTATATTCCTAAGCCTACTCCATCTTTGACTGTATATAGGTAATTAAAGTTTTATTCTTGCGTGCTTTTAGCTTCGTGAAAAATTTCCTTAAAAAACAACTTCATTGCCCCCCACGAACGCATATCAGCTTCTTTATTATAGGCAATACCGGAAGAAGGATTATCCCCTGAATCAGGGTTCGTAAAGCTATGGACCGCGTTTGAATAAATATTCATCTGCCAGTTAGCATGCGCATCCTGCATTTCCTTCCGAAAAGCTGCTACCTGCTCCCAGGCAACGATCTTATCGTCTGCTCCGTGGCAGATTAGGATTTTCGTTTTTATATTTTTTGCATCCTCAGGATTTGGAGTGTCCAGGTTTCCGTGAAAACTTACAACACCCGCTATGTCTGCGCCGCTTCGCGCCAGCTCAAGAGAGACTCCCCCGCCGAAACAATACCCTATCGCTGCAATGCGTTTAGTATCCACAAAATTATATTTTTTAATTTGCTCTAAACCTGCCTGCGCGTGCTCGCGCATAAGCTTCCTGTTGCTTCTGTAAATTGCTGCCTGAATTTCCGCGCCTTCTTTATTCTTTGGCCTTATACCTTTACCGTAAATATCTATGGCAAAAGCAACGTAGCCAAGCGAAGCCAATTGCTCTGCCCGCTTTTTTACATAAGGGCCTATGCCGGTCCACTCGTGCACAATCAAAACCGCCGGAGCCTTGTCTTTTAAGGTATCATCATAGGCGAGATACCCTTGAAGCACGGTATTGCCTTGTTTGTATTCAACTGTTTCTGTGTGTATATTTGCCATGGCATTCATGCCAAAGAAAAATAAAAAACAAACGGTGAAAAAATATTTCATAAATTTATTACAGGCTTGCCTATAAATAACTACATTGCTGCATTTCACTTTTTTTGGCTTTTTTCATCCAAAGATCCTCTCCAAATAATTGCCAGTTAAACTCCGCATTTCGGAGAGCGGATAAACCTGGATAAGAATGAGCGGTTATGCGCAATTGCCTGGTAAACCAATTCAGATACCCTGCCGAAAAAAGGGATACGCTCATAGAGCTTTAGAAAAAAACTGTTTTTTCCGGATAAAGATAACGCTCTAAACACGGCATGCGCTCCGGAGGAGATTGCGCCGGAAGGCTCTATAAGCTGCACCTCTTTTTTACATTGTAATTCGGTTATGCCGGGAAAATACGCAAGCATCTTCTGATAAGGCTCATAGCGTATTTTTCCGCCTGTAATTACGCGCCATTTTTCAATCCAATGCCTGCAGAAAGCGCAATCTCCGTCGTAAAGCATAACCGCAACATCAGTATTTGGCTTCATAAACCCTTTAAGTCTGAGAGCTTAACCGGCGACAGGTATTCCCCGATTAGATTACGCTTCCACCATGCGCCTGTTTTTTCCCTTTCCTGCCAGGTAGTATATTTATACAGGTAAAACCGCGCGCGAATATACTGGGGAGGCGCTTCCTTGAATGGATTTTCCCTTAGCAGTTTCAAAGTTTTTTTATCGCCCTCAAGCAATTTTTGCATAAATTTTAAAAACCAGGGCTCATATCCCGGCACAGCAACCCCGCGGTCTGTGACATTTACGGAAAAAGGCAAAAACCACATAAGCCAGTCAAGCCTTAAGTGATAAGGCGCGATCTGCGGCGGCTGCCTGTAAATATTGCCTGGCTTACCCTTAAACTCGTATTCCTTCCATTTTGTCCTGTCGTTTAAAACAATGTCCTCGGTGCCTTCTATTATAATCTCGTATCTTTTTTTAGTAATTGAGCCGAATGCCCCGTATGAATTTACCAGATGCAAAGAGTTGTAATTGTAATTCATCAGCTGATTCATGGAAAATAAATTTACTGCCGGCGGAATACTTAAAACAATAGTAACAGCCAAAAGTATGTATAAAATACCATCGTAAGCTGCCGAGCGCGGCGAGGCTTGCGGCAAACTCATATGCATAACAGGCGCAAGCACGGAATCGCCAAACGCAGTTATACCAAGAACAATAGTTATCCAGTTTAACCAGGAATAGTTTCCGCTTACGACCAGCCAAAGCTGGTGGAAAATTATAAGCCCACCTGAAACAGCAGCTATACGTTTCGGAGCGAACAATCCGAAAGGCACAATTACCTGGACAAAATGGCTGAACAGCACGCTTGATTTTTGGAAAAATTTCGGCAGTAAATTAAAATACCAACTTAAAGGATTCGGCATGGGCTGGGTCTCATAATGATAAAAAAGGCAGGTTAAATCGCGCCAGCACTCATCATATCTTAATTTAATCAGGCCCGCCCCCAATTCAGTCCTAAAAAGCATCCAGCGCAGGATGAGAATCGGTATCAGCGGTGCGCTGATACGAAAAGGGCCCAGAAAGCAGGCAAAAAATCCAGCTTCAAGCAGCATTGATTCCCAGCCAAAACTATAAAATGTCTGGCCCACGTTTACTATGGAAAGATACAGAACCCAAAGAACGAACCACACGCCAGCGGAAAGCCACGGGCCGTTCAGTTCTGATAAACCAAATATCGCAATTACAGAGAGCATGATTCCCGCTAACGCAACAGCATAAAATAACTTATCCGAATAATGAAAGTAAAAAATACTTGGTGAGTTTCTAAAAGGAACTGACTTTATGAATTCAGAAACAGGCAAGAACCCCTTTTCTCCGAGAAGCGCGGGGAACTGGTTGAGCGCTACGATAAAAGCAATCAAATAGGTGCCGGCAAGTGAACGTTGAAATACCAGCCTTACAAACCAAACCCCGTCAAAATAAGGTTCCAAACCCCCTCCTTTCCGAAAACCAACGATACTGTTTTCATAGGCTATCGTAAGGCAATAGAAACCGGTGTAAATAGGCTGCTTCTATTTATTATTGACTTTAGTCTACATGTAACAGTTAATACAGCCGGCGAAAACCAACACACAGTCTACAGGCTGAGGCGCGCTGAATAATGGCGGGCTATACTTTAATCTGCCAGCAGTTATGGACATTACGGTTTCGGTAATCTTCGGGGATTGTCTTGGGGGTTAATTTAATAATTTCCCTTGCAGCAATTGTGTGAAGTTTTGGCTCAAAACGCTGATGGTTTGTAGAAAAAAATAAATCTGAACCCGGAAGCATAAGTTTTAAAACCGCGCGGATAAGCTCAGGGTGGTCGCGGTTTACATCAAACGATACGCCCTCTCTTTCATTCTTAAAAAAAGAAGGCGGATCAACAAAAGCCAAAGAAAAACGCTTACCCTGGGCATATGCGCGCGATAAATACTTATTAACGTCCGATTGTATAAATACATGCCTGGGATTTAACAATTGGTTCAAAAGCATATTATCTTTTGCCCATTTAATATAAGTTTGAGACCTGTCAACAGTTGTAGTCCTTGCTCCTCCGGCTGCAGCCGCGCATGTAAAGGTACCGGTATATGCAAATAAATTTAAAAAATCTTTTCCCTTAGCAAGCCCGCTGATAATAACTCTGGTATCGCGATGGTCGGAAAATAAACCGGTATCAAGAAAATCGCTCAAATTTACCCAAAACCATAAATCGCGCTCACGAACCTTAAAACGTTCCTGACGATTGTTCAGTTTTTTATAACGCGGGGAATCCGGAATTTTTGTATGCCTGCGCTTTATGTAAACTTTGTCCCCGGAAACTCCAAGAGCTTCTGCCGCCGCCTTAGCCATTTCAGGAAGATATCGCGGCCCTGTCTGCTTACGCTCATACTCCGCAACAACAAGGCGGCCAGCGCACCAGTCAACAACCACCCGGATATCCGGGCTATCCCAGTCATAAAGCCTGAAACAATCAACACCTTCCCGCCTGAAGCGCCTTGAAAAATGCCTGAATTTCTTGCGGAGACTGTTTGCAAGAGTCTGGGCGTGAATTTTTTCCTTTTCAGAAGTTATAAGTCCCTTTAGAATCGGTTGGTTGTTGTAACTATTACTGGCTGATTGATACATAATAAATGTAAATTAAAATTATCGGGTGGTAGTTTTATCCTTATTCTGCAATTTCCCCATACCTAGAGTAAGAAGAAATAATAAACCTGCCATAACAACAGCAATCCATAAGCTTTGCTGAATAGTTCTATTCTTTGCCAGGCATCCCACATATTGCGGAATAAATGTTCCGCCAAGAAGCCCTATTGAAAAAATAATTCCGAAAATACTTCCGTAAAGATTCTCCTCAAACCGCGCAAACGTAACTCCTACGATAACAGGAAAAATCGGAGCAAATGCAAACCCTAAAACAACCACAGCAAAAACCGCAGCCAAATGATTCCTGGTTAAAATCATAAGAATAATGGCCAAAACAGAAATTAAAGAAGCTGCTGCTATAACTTTAACGCCTATTTGAGTTAAATCTTTGATTGCGGAGCTTATGAAACGCCCCAGCATCATGCAAACTCCGAAAAGGCTTAGAACAAAACCTGCGTGCATTAAAAAATTGCTGTTACCGCCCTCATTAAACGATTCAGCCATCAAGGGTTTTATCCAGGTATTCATTGTGCTTTCAAGCGAAATATAACACATAAGCATAACGGCGGCTATTATAACAGCGGGTTTGCCTAATAATTTTATTGCCATAGA